>NZ_SADP02000018.1:0-116602 GCF_004010375.2 Mesorhizobium sp. M2E.F.Ca.ET.209.01.1.1
TCCTGTCCTCAAGGCCTTCCATCAGCGTCTCATTGCCAAGGGCAAAGAGCCCAAGGTCGCGCTCGTCGCCGTCGCGCGAAAGATCCTGACCATCCTCAGTGCAATGATCCGAAACAACGAACCTTGGAATCCAAACAGGCTCTGACAAACACAGTTGCTCATCCGTCTCGGCGCTGTCGCGCCGATCCACCTTCTCCCACAAGGGGAGAAGGGGAAAGTGCGCTCAAGCCTTCGCCACCTTCGCACCCGCGCCAAGCGCCATGGTGCGCAGGACGTAGTAGACGGCGCCGGCGATGGCCACACCGAAGAACCAGCCATAGACGCCCCACCAAGCGGGCAGCCAGTTGGTGAAGTTGGGCAGGATCGAGGAGAAGATCGCGCCGATGCCGGCGGCGATGAAGGCGTTGACGTGCCAACCGCTTTGGAAGCGGAACTCGCCGTCCTCGCGGTAGAGCGCTTCGACATCGACCTCGCTTTTGCGGATCAGGTAATAGTCGACCATCATCACGCCGAAGATCGGCCCCATCGTCGCGCCGATGATGCCGACGAAGTGCGCCGCGCTGCCTTCCCACGGCGCGAAGGGATAGAGCACCAGCGCAATCAATGCCGCGATGTAGCCGCCTTTCTTGAAGTCGATCTGGCGCGGGAAGACATTGGAGAAGTCGAAGGCCGGCGAAACGAAATTCGCCACCACGTTGATGCCCAACGTCGCCACCGCGAAGGTGAGCGCGGCAAGGGCTGCCAGGAACCAGCTGTCGAACTTGGCCGAGATCTGGTCGGGGTGGAGCAGCACTTCGTGGTAGACGTCGTAGGCGGCGATGGTGGTGACGCCGGCGACCAGCGAGAACAGGATGAGGTTGACCGGCAGGCCCCAGATGTTGCCCTTGCGAAGGGCGGCATTGTCCGGCGCGTAGCGGGCGAAATCGCAGAAGTTGAGATAGAGCGCCGAGAAATAGGTTACCCAGATCGCGGCGGCACCGAAGAGCGCGGTCCACGATCCTGGGTCGCCCGGAATGCCGGCATCGGCGGTCTTGTCGCGCAGCACATCCATCGGGATGTCGCTGGTGAAAGCGAAGCTGCCCGACTTCACGCAGAGATAGATCGCAAGCAGCAGCATCATCACCCAGACGGCGGGGCCGGCCCAGTCCTGGAAGCGGCGCACCGTCTCCATGCCTTTCTGGATGATCAGCAGCTGCAATGCCCAGATGACGACGAAGCAGATCACCTCCAGCGTCGAATGTCCGAGAAGATGCGAACTCTTGTTGAACTCGTCGAACCATTGCAGGCGCGTCAGCAGCGCCACGATGGCGCCCGATGCGGCTGCCGTCTGGGCACCGTACCAGAAGCAGGCGACGATGGCGCGCACGAGCGCCGGAATGTTGGCGCCCCAGATGCCGAAGGAGGCACGGGCAAGCACGGGGTAGGGCACACCGGTCTTCACGCCGGCATAGCCGACCATGTTCATCAGCGCGTAGATGATCAGCGAGCCGATGCCGATGGCGATGATGAAGTTGACGAAGCCGCCGCAGAACAGAAACAGGCTGGCCGCCAGATAGTAGCCCCAGAGGCTGTGGACGTCCGAGGTCCAGACATTGAAGATCGAAAACGGTCCCCAGTTCCTGACCGTTGCGGGTGCCAGATCCTCGTTATAGAGGTCAGGCGATGCGCCTTGAATGGTCATTGCAAGTGTTCCCCTTGTTGCAAACGCGCCCTCACGCGTTTGACCGCGAAGGTTAAGCCTGACGCCGGGGAACCGGCAAGCAATCCATTTGCCGGCTTTCGCCTTAAAGATATTCAATGAGAATCGCCGTTATCCGCCGCCTCCAAGCCTGCATCGGGCCGAGTCGCCATGGCGCCTTCTCGATCAGGCGGGTGCCGGAGGGCGGGTTCCGAACTTTTTCCATCGGCAACCAAATTTGTTTGGAACCAATCCGCCGGACGTGCGTTTATGCTGGTTCGACTGCGCTGCGGTCGGCCGGGAGGATAATCATGGATCGCTTGCATTTCTTTACCCCAGTGCGAATTGCGCGTGGGCAGGGATACCCTGTGGAGGAAGTCGATAGCGTCTCCGAGGCGATGGTGTTCCTGCGGAAGTGGCCCACGGGACGGCGTGGCCCGGTCTATCAATGCGCCCTGAATTGCTGTGCGGCGGCTATGTCGGGCAAGATGTCGGCCGAGGAAGCGAGGAAAGCCTTTGTCGGCTTTGCCCGCATCACCCGGCTGCTGGACGACGACATGGCGCTGCCACTGAGTGGCGCGTCGATGGACAATGTCTACGCGCTGCGGCGCTAGGTCGTAAAACGCTTTTGAAATTAATATGCTGCGTCGGCGATGGCGCGGTATATTGAGGTGCTGTTGGTTTCCAGATGCCGCGTCAGGTCGGATCGGAAGCCGGCGTTTTGACTCGTCAATAGCGCCGTTCCGCTCTCTGCTAATTTTCTAGAAGCCAACGCTTTCGAAGCAACAGAGCATTGAAAATACTTATACGATTTCGGCGTGAAGTATCTTTAAACCTGTTGGCGCTATTCCTACGTCATCGCTGTTATGTCTAGCAAGGCAACACCGATGTAACATCGCTTATGGCCACGCCTTTCTCACGGGGGACTCGGGAGGCGGGGTCACTTTCCCAAACAATGAGCAGCCCGAACGTTCGACACGCCTTTGGTGCGTCGAGCGTCTCGGCGCGAAATCTCCCCACTTTGTCAATCAACACCAGCCGGGTGGCGGTCGGGTGAACGAACCCGCGCGCCCTTAGGAGACAAGAGATGGAAGCCCTAGAATATCTCGGCCCGATGAAATGGACGGCGATCGAGATCGCCGTGCCGGTTATCGTGCTGGCGATCCTGTTCTGGCGGAGCGGCATGGTCCGCTACATCCCGAACGACAGGCTCGGCATCCTGGAAAAACTATGGAGCTTTCGCGGCTCCGTCAGTGATGGCTTCATAGCGCTCAACCGTGAGGCAGGCTACCAGCCGGAAGTCGTGCGCGGCGGCCTGCATTTCTTCATGCCGTTCCAATATTCGATGCACCGCGCCAATCTTGTCACCATCCCGCAGGGCCAAATCGGCTATGTCTTTGCGCGTGACGGCAAGCCGCTGCCTCCGACGCAGACACTTGCTTCCAACACAGAAGCCGATGATTTTCAGGATGTGCGCGGCTTCCTCGAGAAGGGCGGACAGAAAGGACCGCAGCGCAAGATCTTGCGTGAGGGCACCTATGCCATCAATCTCGCGCAATTCGTCGTGCTCACCGCTCAATCGACCTATGCCGTCAACCTGAGCTCGTCGGAACAAAGCCTTTTTTCCAACATGTCCAGCTTGATCTCGGAGCGGGGCGGCTTCGAGCCGGTCGTCATCCACAATGCCGAGGACATGATCGGCATCGTCACCATCCATGACGGTCCGGCCCTGCCGGATGGCGAGATCATCGCGCCTACCGTGGCCAACGATCCGAATGACCCGAACTTCCACAATAATTTTCAGGACCCGGAGAAGTTTCTGAAAGCCGGCGGCTATCGCGGCCGGCAGCTGCAGGTGCTGGCCGACGGCAGCTACTTCCTCAATCGCATTTTCGCGACCGTCGAACTGGTCGAGAAGACGATTATCGACGTCGGCACGGTGGGCGTCGTCGTCTCCTACAACGGTCGCCACGGCACGGACATATCCGGGCAGGCATACCGTCACGGCGAGCTGGTCGAAATCGGGGCACGCGGTGTCTGGTCGACGCCGCTGCTGCCCGGCAAGTATGCGTTCAATACTTACGCCGGCAATATCATCACCGTGCCGACCACCAATTTCGTTCTCAAATGGACGAAGGAGCAGTTCGGCGATCACAGGCTGGACGAGAACCTGTCCGAAGTGTCGTTGATCACCAAGGATGCGTTCGAGCCCGTGCTGCCGCTCTCCGTCGTCGTGCATATCGACTACATGAAGGCGCCGCTCGTGGTGCAGCGCTTCGGCGACATCAAGCGGCTGGTCGAACAAACGCTCGATCCGATGGTTTCCGCCTATTTCAAGAACATCGCCCAGACGAAGACGCTGATCCAACTCTTGCAGGAGCGTAGCGACATCCAGCGCAAATCCGGCGAGGAGATGCGCGAAAAATTCAATTCCTACAGCCTCGAGCTGCAGGAAGTGCTGATTGGCACGCCCCGTGCCGCGAATGGCCAGAACAGCATAGAGCAGATCCTGATCCAGCTGCGCGAGCGTCAGATTGCAGTCGAAAAGGTCGAGACCTACAAATTGCAGGAGAGGGCGGCCACTCAGGAGCGCACCTTGCGTGAGAAGGAGGCATTGGCCGAACAGCAAGCCAAGATCACGACCTCGGCACTTACCATCGAGATCAGCGAGAACGAGGGCAAGGCGCAACTCGCCCGCACCCGTCAGGAGGCGGAAACCATTCAGGTCACCGCCAAGGCGGAGGCGGAGAAGGTGCGCGTCGCCGGCCAGGGCGAGGCCGATATGATCAAGGCTGTCGCGCTTGCCGATGCCGAGCGCATCAAGGCGACCGGTTTTGCGGAGGCCGAGAAGGTGCGGGCCATCGGCCTGGCGGAGGCCGAAGCCACCGAGAAGAAGGTCGCGGCCTTCGGCGGACCGGACTATCAGCTCAACTCGCAGGTTCTCATGCGCTTCGCCGAGGCGATCGAGAATGGCAGGCTGCCGCTCGTGCCGCAGATCCAGATCGGCGCCAATGGCGGCGAGAAGGGGGCCGCCAATGGCCTTGTCGAGATGATGCTTTCCATGCTCGTCGCAGACCGGGTTGGACGACAAAACCTGACGGATGCGATCCCGGAAACCGTTGAGGAGGAATGATTGAGGATGGGCCGGTTGCACCGGCCCATTTTGCGCTCTGCTGAAACGGCTTCGGTTGCCCGGCGCCGTGCGTCGTTTCGGCACATGAGGGTCTCGCTGACACGGCGACCTTCGTGACGGACTTGGACACGCCGATGAACAGCTTTGACTTTTGCTGTCACGTCACCGCTCCTTGAATGCTTCGGAAGTCACCTTGGCCAGCGGTGAGAGCAGATAGTCGATCACGCGGCGGCTATCGGTTTTGATTTCCACGCTTACCGTCATGCCAGAAGTCAGAGGAATCGTCTCCCCGTTTATGTTCATTACCTGCTCGTCGAGCGCGATGGTGACCGGGAAGACGAAGCTCTGGGGCTGTCCGGCTTGGCTGGCGGGAGGGGCAGTGGTATTGGCGGCGGCGGCGGCGTTGGCGAGCCCACGTTTGGCCTCCTGCTCCTCGACTGCTTCCGGTGCGACACGGGTGACCCTGCCGTGCAGCACGCCGAAACGGGTGAAGGGGAAGGCATCGACCTTGATCACCGCGATCTGGCCGGGTTTGACAAAGCCGATGTCAAGATTGGCGACGAGCGCGTCAACCTGGAGCGCGCCTTCGGTAGGCGCAACGACAAGCAACTGCTGCCCGGTGGTTACGACTTGACCGACCGTTGTCACGGCGATCTGTTGGGCAATGCCGTCAGTCGGTGAATAGAGCTTTGTCCGTGCAAGGCGAGCATCCGCCTTCGCAACCGCCTGCTTGGCCTCGTCCGCCCTGCGCTCGGCATCGACAAGCCTGTTCTCATTGTCGGCAACAAATTGCGAGAGGGTCATGATTTTCTGACTCGCAAGCTCCTTCAAAGCGGCGTCGGTCTCGATCAATTCCCCTTGATCCGATGCAAGTGATGATTGTGATTTCTCCAGCTGCTGCGTTGAATCGTAGAGATTGACCTTGCTGCCGACTTCACGATTGACCGCCTCCTGGCGAGTGCTGACGAGCTGGGTCAGCGTTTCGATCACCTTGTTCTGATAGGCTATGCTCATATCGAGACGCTGGCGCGTTGCGTCCTTCTGCAAGATCTGCTTGTCGAGGCTCTGCAAGGAGCCGAGGAGCTGATCGAGGTCGGCCGTCAGCACTGAAGCTTCGCGCAGGCGCATCGCCTCCGGCAGCTCGACACTCCAAACAATTCGCGGCTCGGGGTCGGCCGCGGCTTGCGCCAGTTGTGCGACCATGAGGTCGCCAGCGTTCGCCTCGTCTGATTTGGCTGGGCCGTCGAGAACGTCGCGAGCCGTCGAGATGGCGAAGTGCCGGCGCGCGATTTCGGCGAGGTTCGCATTCAGCGCGTCGCGCTGTGCGGTCTCTTCCGCGGCCGCCTCCGCAGGATCAAGCTCTAGAAGAAGATCGCCAGCCTTGACGCGCTGCCCGTTGTCGACATGTATTGCGGCGACTTTGCCGGGATCCAGCGGTTGAATCACCTTGGCGTGCCCGGCCGTGTCGATCTTGCCCGGGGCCACCGCGTGCACGTCGAGCTGCCCGTAGAACGACCAGACGAGCGCCGCCGCGAAGAAGGCGCAGATCGTCAGCATCGTGACGACGGGCAGCGGCGGCGCGGGCGTTTCAAGGATTTCGATCGCCGCCGGCAGGAATTCGCGATCGCGGCCGCAGATGGCCGCCGCAGGTTGGCTGACTGGACGCGGCGACGCCGGGGGGAGCGGCGGCAAGGTTCTTTCGTTCATAACCAGACCCTTGCCTGATCCGACTGCAACGACCAGAGCCGAGCGTAGAGGCCGCCTCTGCGCAAAAGGAGCTCCTCGTGGCTTCCGATCTCGACGATCTCGCCCCTTTCCATTCCGACGATGCGCGTGCAGGGGCGCACCGCCGCCAGGCGATGGGCGATGATCAACACCGTGCGGCCGCGCACGATCGCGCGCATGTTCTCCTGGACGATGCGCTCGCTCTCGTAATCGAGCGACGAGGTCGCCTCGTCGAAGATCAGGATGCGCGGATTGGTGGCGAGCGCACGGGCGATGGCGATGCGTTGGCGCTGCCCGCCGGAGAGATTGGCGCCGCGCTCCTCGATGATCGTGTCATAGCCCTGCGGCATCTGCGCGATGAACTCGTCGGCGCCGGCGAGCCTGGCCGCCTGGATCACCCAGGCCCGCGGCACGGCGGGATCGCCGAGCGCGATGTTTTCATGGATCGACCGGTTGAACAGGATGTTCTCCTGCAACACGACGCCGATCTGCCTGCGAAGCCAGCCCGGATCGAGCTGGGCGATATCGATGCCGTCGAGCATCACCTGCCCAGCCTGCGGCGAGTAGAGCCGTTGCACCACCTTGACCAACGTCGACTTGCCCGAGCCCGACGCACCGACGAAACCGATGACTTCGCCCGCGCCGATAGATAGCGTGACATTGCGCAGGGCCTCAGTCGCTTCGGGCCGATAGCGCAGCGACACGCCGCGCAGTTCGATCTCGCCCTTCGGCGGCGGCAGCGTCAGCAGGTTCTGAGGCACGGGTTCCGGCGGCGTGTTCAGGATGTCGCCGAGCCGCGCCACCGAAACCTGGACCTGCTGGAAGTCCTGCCAAAGCTGCGAGAGGCGAAGGATGGGTGCCACGACTTGGGAGGCGATCATGTTGAAGGCGATCAACTCGCCGACCGTCATCGCGCCGTTGATCACCGCCTCGGCGCCGAAGAGCAGGATCAGCGCCGTCGTCACCTTGCTCACATACTGGATGAGGTTCTGGCCGAGCGAGCCGGTGACGCCGGCGTCGAACGAGGTGCGGACGTAGGACGCGAGCCGCTCCTCCCATTGCGCCTGCATCATCGGCTCGACGCTCGCCGCCTTCAGGGTCGGCGCCCCGACGATCGACTCGACGAGAAACTGCTGCGAGCGCGCGCCGCGGTTGAATTTTTCGTTGATCTGCTCGCGAAGGATCGGGCGGATCAGCACCGCGATCAGAAGATAGACAGGAATGGTGCCCAGCACGACCAGCGTCAGTGTGGGCGAATAGATAAACATCACGACGAAGAAGACCAACGTGAAGACGAGATCGAGCAGCGAGGTGAGCCCCTGTCCGGTGAGGAAGTTGCGAACAGTCTCGAGTTCGCGCACGCGCGCCACCGTCTGTCCGGTGGGGCGGGTCTCGAAATAGGCGAGCGGCAGGCGGAAGAGGTGATGGAACAGGCGCCGGCCGAGCTCCACGTCCATCCGGTTGGTGGTGTGGCTCAGAGTGTAGGTGCGCAGGAATTGCAGGACCGTCTCGAACAGCCCTAGCGTCACCAGGCCGACAATGAGCACGGTGAGCGTGGACACCCCCTTGTGCACCAGCACCTTGTCGACGATGAGCTGGAAGAATACCGGCGTGATAAGGGCGAACAGCTGCACGAAGAGCGACGCGACCACAACCTGGGCGAGAGGCCGCCGGTAACGCAAGATCGAGGGCAGGAACCAGCGGAAGCCGAAAGTTCTGGGATTTGTGCCCGCCCCGCCAAGGCGGCGCGTGACCAGCACGACCTCGCCCGAGGAGACCGCCACGATATCTTCGACCGGCATCTCCCGGGCAAGGCGGCCGATCGGATCGAGCAGCCGTGCGTGCCCCTTTGTGGGCGAGGCTGCCAGCACTGCGAAGGTGCCGTCCTTAAGGCCAATCAGCGCGGGGTAGGGAACGGCGGCGAGGCGCTTGGCCTTGACGCCGCGCAGGATGCGCGAGCGCATTTCGAGAACGTTGGCGCCGCGGACAATATCCTCTGCGGCGGCGAAGCGCCCCGTCAGCGCGAGCTGATGGCGCATTTGGGCGGGATCGGCGGCGATGCGATAATATCCCGCGATCACCGCGAGCCCGGCCAGGCCGGAGTCGATCGGCGTGAAGGGCTGGGTTGGATCGGTCCTCGCAAGCTCGATCGTGGTATGTACGGCTTCGGACGACGGCTCGGCTTCAGCGGTCACCCCGGTCATGTCGCTGCTCGCTTGGTCCACTGGCACCCCCCGAAAAGAGGCCGAGCCGGGGTTCCAGCTCGGCCGAGGCCCAAACTGCTACACTGTGGGCGCGGTCAGCTTGACGTTGAGCGTGCCCGTCGAAGCCTCGATCAGGTTTCCGCTCGCATCGACGTTTGAGTTGCTGGCGAACGCGTCATAGTCCTGCAGCGCGAGGTTGAAGGACATGTTGACGTCCGATCCGGCGACGAAGGTTCCGGCGCTCACCGGGCCGACGTCGAACGAGTGACCGGCGTTGTTGTAACTTGTGTCGACGTTGGTCGTCACCAGACGGTCGAACCCGTCGGCGGTGCTGGCAAGGATATAGACGCCAGGGATGTATTTGAGGCCCTCCACATCCACGCCGTTGCTGTCCCCCGTCGGATCGAAATTGACCGTCACGGACTCGGTCTTGCCGCCGGAGGTGATCGATTTCGTTGAATTCCCAGTGAAATCGGCGAGGACCGTCTCTTTGCCGCTGCTATCAAAGGTCACAAGCTTGACTTCGGTGATCGCGTCCTGGTTCGAATCGCTCGGAAACGTCCCTCCTTGGGCTAGCGATCCTTGAGTGATGTCATAGGCGTCAAGGCGGATGTCGACGGTCGCGTTCGGGCCGCCCGACCCATTGACTTGGGCCAGGGTGAAGCCGCTGTCGTTGACCTGGTAGTGGCCGGCATAGCCGAGAGTGCTGATGGACTTCAGGTCGTTCGTGGTGTTGATCGAATGGACGTCGTTGACGAAGTCGATCCGGATGGCGTTGCCGTCCTTGACCGACTGGGCGTCGGTGCCCGTGCCGATCGAACTGGGGTTGACCGTGTCCGTGCCGGCAGTCTTGCCAGTGAAGACCACAGACATGCCCGGGGTGACCGGCTGCTTCGTCGTCGGATTGAACGGCAGCGAGAACCACGCGTAGTCGCCGGCCGGAACGTCGGCGAAATCGCTGAAGAGGGTACGCGAGCCGTTGCCGATCGCCTGCAGCAGGTCGAAGGTGTACTGATCGCTGGCGTGATTGAGGCTGATCGTGAACACTTCATCCGCCGTATTGAGGGATCCGCCTCCACCGCCGGGAAGCCCGGCGCCAGTTGAGTCGGTCGTCGCTGTCAACGTGCCCGTACCGAACCCGAACAGGTAGATGTCTTTCCCGCCCGCTTGGAGATTCGTGGAACTGCCCCCGTCGAGTTGGCCAGTAAGCTGCACACCGTTCGTGCCCACGAAGCTCAGCGCGCCGAAACCGTCGGCGCCAGCGTGCTGGTCGATGGCGAGGGTCGGATAGGGATCGGTTGTGTCGTCGGTCAGGTCCTTGGTGATTGGACTCTGGCCGGCTTCGTCCAGGAAGTTGTCGGCGCTAGTTATCGCGGAGGGCGTGAAGTTCTCCGGCACATCGTCGACAACCTTGACCGTCCACGCCTTGGCGGCGGCGCTCACCCCGCTACCGTCGTAGTCGCTCGCCTGCAGGATCGAGCTAAAGTCGATCGTCGTGTTGCTCGAGTCGCTCGCGCCGGGCGCGTGATCGATCGGTGCCGAGAGCGTGAAGTTCCAGTTTCCGCTCGTGTCCAACGTCAGTGTGAACACGGTCGGTCCACCTGAACCCTTGGCCGCGGTCAGGGTCGTGTGGTCGCTCGAGACGCTATAAAAGAGCGCTGTACCGCCCGACTTGAGGTTTTGGCTCGTGAGGCTCGAAGTGTCGGTCGATAGCGTGAACGAGAGAGGCACATCTGCGCCCGCGGTAAAGAGTGACGCGACGCTGTCCGAAGCGGTTGCGGTCGCGCCAGCCGGGTCAAGATTGTTCGCGGAATTGGTAGAAAGCGCGTCTTCTTGGACCGTTTTCGACGAAGTGTTGGCCGTAGCAGCCGGCTGGTCGTCGATGATCTTCAGCTTAAGCGCATTTGCGGCAGCCGTGGCCGTATCGCCAGCGGCGAAATTGCCATCGGCATCGGTCGCCTGGACGAGCTTGCTGACGTCGATGGAGAAAGTGCCCTCCGGCGTGCCGTTCTGCGGTGTTTCGTTATCGATCGACGCCAAAAGCGTGAAAGTGTAATTGCCGGCGTTCGCACCGTTCTCGACCAGCGATAGCGTAAAGACGGTGGTCGAGTTCGCCGACGCGGTCAAAGTATCGGTGGTGACGCCGCTAAGGTCGGTGGCGCTCGTCACCAAATAGGTCACCGTCGTCCCGCCCGACTTCAAGTCCGTCGGCAGGCTAGAGGTGTCGACCGAAAGCCGGTAAGTAAGCGGCGTGTCGGTGCCCGGATTGAACAGGTTCGACACATTGCCGGTGGCCGAACCGCTGAAGTTCGTCTCGCCGGGATCCACGCCGACCAGCGCGTCCTCATCGACCGTCGCGGTCTGCGTATTGGCGCTCGCGTTCGGCACGCTGTCCTCAAAGATGAGGTGCGAGCCGACCTCTGTGCTGGTGGTATTCGTCTGGACCAGAGTCTGCGAGGCGTTGAGAATATCGAAGCCCGTGCCCTTGGCGGCGACGCCGAAGGTCGTGTTGGTGATGTTGCCGACCACGAACTGGTCGAAGGTGTTGCTGCCCGTGTAGAATGTGATTTTGTCGCCCGTCTTGAGGCCGTCGACTTCGCCGGTGAGGAGGCCGCCGCTCTTGACGAAGGTTACGCCGCTGGCGTTGCCGGTGTTCGAATCGGCGCTCTGAGTGCCCGAGATGACGATTCTGGTGATCTGCACGAGATTCGCGCTGGTGTCGGTTTCCGAGGTGTCAAAAATGGTGGCGTTCGTGGGCTCGTTCTGGGCGATGATCTTGACATTGACCGCGCTGTGGGTCGGGTTCGTCTGGCTGATGTCGAAGCTCCCCTGGTTGCCCTGCACATAGGCCAGGCTGTTGAGCGAACCGTCGGTGAGGAACGCGCTATCCTTGGTGCCGCCACCGGTATAGCTGCTGACGAAATCGAAGCGCAGCGCCCGGCCGGGGGTGATCGCCTGGCTGTCGCTGCCGAGACCGACCGTGCTCGTATTGACGGTGTCGGGACTGGACGTGCTCTTGTCGAGGCCGGTCACGAGGACGGTGTCGCCGGAGACGGCGTCGTGGAAGGGCAGCCAGTAGTTCTGTCCGGGCTGCTTGGTGGCGAAGTTGAAATTGGAGGTCGTTGTGGACGATCCGCTGACGTAGACGAGTTGGTCAAGATTGAGAGTGTTGGCATCTTCTCCGACCGAGGGGTTGGTGTTGGTGAGGGCCTCATACTGCACGACCCAGACCGTGGCGCCGCCGCTCGTCGGCTGCAGCAGCAGCGCGAAGGCAACTTTGCCGTTGGGGTTCGCGACGCCGCCACTTCCCTCACGCCCAAGCACGATGTCGGGATTGCTCGGGTCGGAATAGAGGAAGATCTCGGCGCCATCGATAGCCGTGAAGTGGGTATCGACTCCGCTCAGGGGTTTGCCGCTGCTGTCGCCGAAAACCAAATTCGACAGGTCGCTGCTGACGATTGCATTGTCGGCGATGCCAATCGCCGCGGCCGTTCCGGTGCCCGACGTGGTGTCGGGATAGATGTTCAGCGCCGTCAGTTCAGTACCGAGCGAGGACGACTTGGGAATACTGGTTTGAAATGTGGACAGCAGGACGTTGTTGTCGGGATCTGTATTGTCGCTGTCTGTGGCAAGAGTTGTCAGCCCTAGGTTTTCGTCCTCAATGACGTTGCCGGTGATTGAAAGTGACATGGTGTGTCTCCCTGCTCAGCGGCGAATGCGCCGCGGCGTTACTGTTTCGCAGTCTCGATTTCCGATGATCGCCCAAGCCATCTGAGTGGATCGGACGTGCACGAAGTCGGCCGGGAAAGGGGACAGTCCGCCCGGACCCTCGCGACTAAGAAGATGTTGCGGGGTGGCGCCGTGCAGCCGCACGGACCGATCAACATGACTGTTCGTGAGGCCGCAAGGCTCGTCGACAATGATGTCCTTGGTCAGGATGCCGAGCACCATCGGATCATTCCCTGGTTTCGGTGCGGCAGGCGCGAGATCAGCCCCAACGCTGGCAACCGGCCGCACGGGCGCGCATCCGCCGGCAGTGCCGTGCCGCGCGCCATCGTTAATGGAAACTGGGGTGGTGAATTTACCTGGAAGGGGGTAGAGGGTGTTGGGAGGGCCGTCGCTATCCTCCGCTCCTTGCCCCGTCAGGCAATTCTGGGCGGATGCGTCCTACGCGCATCGGTAACCCACCAACGGCGGGCACCAAGAATCGACAATGAGGGCATACTCAACCCCGCCCCTCTTCAACAGGCATTTGCTGCCTGTACGCCTCCCGCTCAACTTGAGCACGAAAACTTTACGCTTATTTGTGGAAATTTCAAATCGGACTATTGCTTTTTAACAAAAAGTGTGAACCAGAAAAAGGTCCCTTGACGCAAGGGACTTTTGTCTACGGCCTCAGAAGCCTTTGAAATTAAAAGAAATATCCGCGGCCGTGCTAAAGGATTTGACTGTGACACCTGCGCCAGCGATGAAATAGGCCCATGAAGAAGACGATCGCCGTAGCACCTATGATGGATGGGACGGACATTTAAGCAAAACCAGCCACTTACGAGAGGTCGTGTGCAAAAATCGCACACGAAGGTTCTGCTTCTCTTCTTTTTTCGTTCCCACGACGGAGCCGCCGACGGCCCTATTCGGACGCACTTTTGTCGATGAAATTGGCCGGACGGTCGAGGACGTTCGCTACGATGTCAGCGGGACCTTAGTGTCCGGTGCGGCGTCCAGTTTGCCCGGGGTTCTTGGAAGCTTTTCGAACTTTCTGCCTCACGCCTCCCGCTGAAGCGCGCCAGCTCTTCGAAAAAACTGGCGAGCCAGGATCCGCAGTGGTGCAAACTTGATCGAGGGGGATCCGAGGGGGAAGACCGGCACTGGGAACAGCTCCTGTTCCGACTCCTCATAAGGATAGGGGGATGTCGGTCGCGGAGGCCGCGCCGGACAGAAGGCGCAGCTCGAAGAACGCATCGCGCAGCTTGTCGAAGAAAGCTCGGGGTTGAGCGAGCAGCGGGTCGCAAAAAGCCACGAAATCGAGCTGATCGGCACCGAACTCGAAAGCATCCGCAAGCTCTGGCGCCAGAAGCTGGTCTCGATCGATCGCCTGACCGCGCTCGAGCGCGATGCGGTCCGCCTCGACGGCGAGCACGGCCAGCTCACCGCATCGATCGCGCAGGCCAAGGGCCGCATTGCCGAAACGCGACTGCAGATTATTCAGGTCGATCAAGACCTGCGCAAGGAAGTCGCAACCGAGCTGCGCGATGTCCAGAGCAAGATATCGGAATTCGTCGAGCGCAAGGTGTCGGCCGAAGACCAGCTGAAGCGCATCGATTTGCGCAGCCCACAGGATGGCGTGGTGCATCAGCTGACGGTGCATACCGTCGGTGGGGTCATCACGCCTGGTGAAGTGGTCATGCTGGTGGTTCCGGTTGCGGACGAACTGACTGTTGAAGCACGAGTCGCTCCGCAGGATATCGATCAGCTGAAGCCAGGCCAGGAAGCTGGGCTTAAATTCTCGGCGTTCAATCAGCGCGTCACGCCGGAGCTGAATGGCAACGTCAAGGAGATTGCCGCGGATCTCAGCCTCGACGAGCGCAGCGGGGGCAGGGTTCTATACTGTGCGTGTCGGTATTGTCCGCAGCGAGCTGAAAAAGCTGAAGGGCCTGACGCTTGCGCCCGGCATGCCAGTTGAAGTGTTCTTTTCGACGGGCAACCGCACAATGCTTTCATATCTTGTGAAGCCCCTAGCTGATCAAATTGATCGGGCGTTCAGGGAAGAGTGACCCGCGCCGCGGACGGGTCGCCGAACGTCGGCTTTCTGGCAATCGCCTCACAGGTCGACAGCCCGCTTTCGGCCCAAAGCGGATGCCGAACAGTCCCACAATTTTAGGCCGAATCGAAGTAGCGTCGCGCGGGGCCGACTCCGCGGCGTTGCTGACTTGGTTGACACGCTGTGCGGGGGGGCGCTCTTCGGAAGAGCGCTACCGCCTTTCCCCACTCGGAAACCCAGAGATATTTCCTCCGGTGTTGGGCGTGATGACCTGTATCGGTTTTGCAAAGAGATCCGTCCGTCACTTTTAGATCAGTGCATCGCGCAAGCGTCGACAGCAGGCAATCTCGCGTCGCGAACTTTCAGGCGAGCGCCGGGCGGCTTCCCACAATCGGTTGGTGATGGGCTTTTGCGCGCGATTTCGCGCAGTGCCACTTGACTCCTGCCGAACTCTGTGAAAAATTTTGCAGTAATTGATAAAAATATCAGAGGGTGGAGATGGTAGGGTTCGGCAACGGCCTCCTTCGCGATGACGAGACCAGCATGGCCGCCCGAGCCGCATGGCTTCACTATGCCGGCGGCCTCACCCAGTCCGAGGTCGCCAAGCGGCTTGGATTGACCAGCCTAAAGGCGCACCGCCTCATAACCAAAGCCAACCAGGAGGGTCTGGTTAAGGTCTATATCGACGGCGAAATCTCCGAATGCGTGGCGATCGAGGACGAGTTGTCCGGCCGCTACGGCCTCGATTATTGCGAGGTGGTTCCGGAGTTCGATCCCGAGGACCTGCCGCTCAAGGCGCTCGGCATCGCCGGCGCGCAGTTTCTCAAGCGCGAGATCGAACGCGGCGAGGGCGCGCTGATCGGCGTCGGCCATGGCCGCACGCTTGCGGCCTGCGTTGAATATCTGCCGCGCATATCGGCGAACGGAATCCGCTTCGTCTCGCTGCTTGGGGGCCTGACCAGGAAATTCTCCGCCAATCCGCACGACGTCATCCATCGCCTGGCCGAGCGCACCGGCGCCGAAGCCTATGTCATGCCGGTGCCGATGTTCGCCAACACCGTCGAGGACCGCGCGGTGCTGCTTGGCCAGAAGGGCATCAGCGAGGTGTTCGACCTCGCGCGATCCGCCGATCTCCTGCTTGCCGGTATCGGCACCGCGGAACAGGAGGCCTCGCTCGTCGCCACCGGCATGATCGCAAAGGGCGAAATGGAGGAGACCCGCCGCAACGGCGCCGTGGGCGAACTGCTCGGCCACTTCTTCGACGAGGAGGGCAGGCCGCTCGCCACCACGGTCTCCAGCCGCGCGCTGGCGCTGGCGCGCGAGGACATAGCCAACCGCAGGATCGTCGCCGTCGCCGGCGGCAAGATAAAGGTCCGCGCCATCAAGTCGGTGCTGGAGGGGCGCTACCTCAAGGGCCTGATAACCGACGAGCGCACGGCGCGATCGCTCGTGGAGAAGACGCCGGTCGGGTAGCCGGCAACAGTTTCGTTGAAACTACCCTTTGGAGGAGAAGAAGACATGCATGAGAAAGAGAAAGACCTGCTCGACGCCTTCCTGCGCGGACAAGTCGACCGCCGCGGACTGATCAAGGGACTGGGTGCGATGGGCCTTGCCGCCAGCACCGCCGGCGTCCTGCTCAACCTGGGCCAGACCCGCGCGCTTGCCGCCGATTTCGACTGGCAGGCGCATAAGGGCAAGACCATCAAGCTCCTGCTCAACAAGCATCCTTATGCGGATGCCATGATCGCCGACCTCGACAATTTCAAGCAGCTGACCGGCATGAACGTCACCTATGACGTGTTCCCGGAGGACGTCTATTTCGACAAGGTCACGGCGGCGCTCTCGGCGAGCTCGCCCGAATACGACGCCTTCATGACCGGCGCATACATGACCTGGACCTACGGCCCGGCCGGCTGGATCACCGACCTCAACGAATGGATCAAGGACCCGACCAAGACCAATCCGAAATATGCCTGGGACGACTTCCTCCCGGGCGTCAGGAATTCCTGCGCCTGGAACGGCAAGCCCGGTGGCGCGCTGGGCTCCGACGACGCAAAGCAATGGTGCATTCCGTGGGGCTTCGAGCAGAACAACATCACCTACAACAAGGCGATGTTCGACAAGGCCGGCGTCAAGGTCCCCGGCAACATGGACGAGATGGTCGCCGCGGCCGCAAAGCTGACCAAGGATGTCGGCGGCGGCGTCTACGGCATCGGCGTGCGCGGCTCGCGCTCCTGGGCCACCATCCATCCGGGCTTCCTGTCAGCCTACGCCAACTTCGACCAGAAGGACCTCAACGTCTCTGCCGACGGCAAGCTATCGGCGGCCATGGCTACCGCTGAATCCAAGGCCTTCCACAAGCAGTGGGTGCAGATGATCCAGGAAAGCGGCCCGAAGGACTGGTCGACCTACACCTGGTACCAGGTCGGCACCGATCTCGGCGCCGGCGCTTCGGCGATGATCTTCGACGCCGACATCCTCGGCTACTTCATGAACGGCGGCACCAACAAGATGGCCGGCCAGCTCGCCTTCTCGGCCTTCAAGGCCAATCCGGCCGCCAAGGCGCCGACGCCGAACATCTGGATCTGGTCGCTGTCGATGTCTACCTTCTCGAAGGACAAGGACGCCACCTGGTACTTCATGCAGTGGGCTTCCGGCCTCGACCACTGCCTGTTCGGCGCCACCAAGATGGATTTTGTCAATCCGGTCCGCCAGGCGGTGTGGAAGGACGAGATGTTCCGCGAGAAGCTCAACAAGAGCTATCCGGGCTATGTCGATATGTTCGACGCTTCCGCGCCCGGGGCCAGCATCAAGTTCACCGCGCAGCCGCTGTTCTTCGACCTCACCACCGAATGGGCTGCGACCTTGCAGAAGATGGTGGCCAAGGAAGTGCCGGTTGACGAAGGGCTCGACAAGCTGGCCGAAAGCATCAACGGCCAGCTCAAGGAAGCCGGCCTCGGCTGAACCGGGTGACGGCTGGTCCGCCTGGAGCATGATCCCTAAAAGCGGGAACCGGTTTCCGGAAGATCATGCTCGAACTAGAGTTGGGTCTGATGGCGGTTCAACGAAACGCCATCATGATCCAGGCAATTCCGGGAAGAGCGCATTGCGGTTTTCGTCCCGGAATTGCATGGAACTCCAGGCGGGCGGGCCCGCCCCTGCATTTATTGCGATGCGGCGCCTATGGTGCTGTTAGTTCGCCCGGCCGGCCGCCTTGCTCCCTTGGGCGACCGGCGCGGCAAAAACAACCGACACAGGCTGACAAATGACTTCGGCGACGATGCAGAGAGCCAGGCCTTCGGGCTTCAGGATCAGCAAGAAGGTGCTGCCCTATATACTCAGCCTGCCGGCCTTGCTGGTCTGCATCGGCATCCTGATCCCGTTCCTCACCTCGGTGGTCTATTCGTTCCAGCGCTACAGGCTGAGCCAGCCCTGGGCGCGCCAGTTCAATTGGGGCGACAACTACATCTCCTTCTTCACCGATCCGAAATTCTGGAACACGCTGGAGATATCGCTGCTCTATGCCGGCATCACCGTCGGGCTGGAGTTGCTGCTCGGCCTCGGCATCGCCATGCTTTTGCAGAAGCGCTCGACGCTGAACAACTTCATTTCGATCATGCTCCTGATGCCGCTGATGACGGCCCCGGCGCTGGCAGCGCTGATGTGGAAGCTGATGACCAATCCCGGCTTTGGCGTGCTGAGCTATCTCGCCAGCCTGATCGGCCTGCAGGATTTCCGCTGGGCGTCCTCGCCCTCGACGGCCTTGCTCACCGTCGTGCTCGTCGACATCTGGGTCTACACGCCCTTCATCATGATCCTGCTGCTTGCCGGCCTGCGCAGCCTGCCGACGCAGCCCTTCGAAGCCGCCGCTCTCGACGGCGTGCCGCGGAGCTTCGTCTTCTTTCGCATCACCTTGCCGATGCTGACGCCCTATATCCTGACTGCGACGCTGTTCCGCCTGCTCGATTCCATCCAGCAGTTCGACATCATCTACGCCATGACCCAGGGCGGCCCCGGCGACACGCTGACGGTCTTCCAGGTCGAGGCCTATCTCAACTTCTTCCAGTCGACCAATGTCGGCCGCTCGGCCGCGCTGATGATCATCCTGTGGGCGATCACCTATTTCCTTTCGAACATCTTCATCAAGAACTGGCTCCGGCTGCGCGAACGCGCGCGCGGCCAGGCATAGGAGGGCCGGCATGGAACACACATCGCTTCTGGAACGGGTGCTGCGCGGTATCGCGCTCACGCTGGTCGTGGTCTTCTTCATGTTTCCGATCGTCTGGATCTTCATGATGTCGTTCCAGACCAACGAGACGATCCTGCGTATCCCGCCGCAACTGGTCTTCGAGCCGACGCTCGCCAACTATACGGCGTTGATCACCGGCAAGCTGCAGACGGCGGCCGGCACGCTCGACATCGCCTTCATGCGCAATCTGTGGAACTCCATCTTCCTCTCGGTGACCTCGGTCGCAGTGGCTTTGCTGCTCGGCGTGCCGGCCGCCTATGCGTTTGCTCGCCACAAGTTCCGCGGTTCGGAGGATATCGCTTTCACGTTGCTCTCGTTCCGCTTTGCGCCGGCGCTTCTGGTGCTGTTGCCGCTCACCCTCTATTTCCAGAAGCTCGGGCTGGCCAACACCTATTTCGGCCTGATCTGGGTCTACCAACTGATCTGCCTGCCGCTGATCCTGTGGATCGTGCGCGGTTACTTCGAGGATATCCCGGCCGACATCGAATACGCCTACCGTATCGCGGGCCATTCCTGGTTCGCCACCTTCCGGAAGATCGCGCTGCCGCTCGCCGGACCGGGCATCGCGGCGGCCGGCCTGCTCGCCTTCATCTTCGCCTGGAACAATTTCGTCTTCGCGCTGGTGCTCGCTTCCGCCGACAAACAGCCAGTGACGGTCGGCGCGCTCGCCTTCATCACCTCCTCGGGCATCCAGTACGGCCAGATTTCGGCGGCGATCGTGCTGTCGATCACGCCCACGCTGGCGCTTGCTCTTTATGCGCAGCGCTATCTCGTCGAGGGCCTGTCGCTCGGGGCGGTCAAGGGATAAATCGAATGGCCAGCCTCGAACTGAAGAACATCGTCAAGCGCTACAAGAGCCAGACCGTCCTCGACGATCTGTCGCTGACCGTCGCCGATGGCGAGACACTGGTCCTGTTCGGGCCCTCCGGGGCCGGCAAGACGGTGCTGCTGCGCCTCGTCGCCGGCGTCATCGATCCGGACGAGGGCAGGATCCTGATCGGCGGCGAGGACATGACGGACGTCGACGCCGAATTCCGCGGTGTCGGCATGGCGTTCCAGAATTTCGCCCTGTTCCCGCATATGAGCGCTTTCGAGAACATCGCCACGCCGCTCGAGGCCAAGCGCTCGTCCCAAGGCGCCATCAAGGGAGGCGTCGACAGCGTCGCCAAGCTGCTCAAGATCGGCCATGTTCTCAGCCACAAGCCGCGCGCGCTGTCGAACGGTCAGAAGCAGCGCACCGCGCTTGCACGCGCGCTGGTCGGCTCGCCGCCGGTGCTGCTGCTCGACGATCCGCTGCGCAACGTCGATGCCAAGCTGCGTTTCGAGATGCGGCTGGAACTACCCAGGCTTCTCGCCGACCGCGGCGCGACCGTCATCTACGTCACCCAGGACTACAAGGAGGCGATGGCGCTTGGCGACCGCATCGCGGTGATGTCGCAAGGCGTCATCAGGCAGCTCGGCACGCCAGAACAGATCTATCGCGAGCCGGCCAATATCGAGATCGCGCGGCTGTTCGGCGACCCGACCATCAACCTGCTCGATGTCAAGCCGCAGCGCGACGCCAGGGGCATCTATGTCGGCCTGTCGAACGTGCAGGTGCATCTTGGCGGCGCTCCGGAGGCCGCGATCGGCCGCGACTGCGTCATCGGCCTGCGGCCCGAAACCCTGCACTTCGTCGCGGATAGCGAGCCGGGCGCCATCCCCGTCACCGTCGAGGCAGAGACGCCCCTCAATGAAAAGATCGTCACGCTGGTTCGCACCGTGCGCGGCCGCGAGATCCTCGTCTCGCGGCCGTCGGGCACGCCGGGCCAGAGCGGCGGCAAAGCGCATCTCGCGGTCAACGCCAAGAGCGCGCTGTTGTTCGATCAGGCCAGCGGCGAGCGCATCGGTTCGAAGAACATCGTCAGTCTGCGCAACGGAGAAGCGGCATGAGCGCGAGCGCCCTCACCATTTCCAGCGTCGACAAATTCTACGGGCCGATCGACCGCGGCGTGCATGCGGTCCAGAAGCTCAGCATCGAGATCGCCAAGGGCGAGATCATCGCGCTGCTCGGTTCGTCCGGCTGCGGCAAGACCTCGACGCTGCGCATGATCGCCGGCTTCGAGGAGGTTTCGCGCGGCGAAATCTCTGTCGCGGGCCGCAAGGTGCACACGCTGCCGCCGGTCAAGCGCAATGTGGCGATGGCCTTCGAGGGCTATTCGCTCTATCCGCCGCTCACCGTGCGCGAGAACATGGCTTTTGCGCTGAAGGCGGCCAGGCTGCAGAAGAGCGAGGTCGATGCCAAGGTCGCCAGCATCGCCAAGCTGCTCGAGATCGAGGATATCCTCGATCGTTATCCGAGCTCGATCTCCGGCGGCCAGCAGCAGCGCGCCAGCCTCGGCCGTGCCCTGATCCGCGACGCCGACCTGCATCTGCTCGACGAGCCGATGGGCCAGCTCGAGCCGCAATTGCGCGCCGTGCTTCGCGGCCGCATCAAGCACTTCATTAAGGAGCGCGGCCTGACCGCAATCCTCGTCACCCATGACCAGACCGAGGCCAACGCTCTTGCCGATCGCATCGCTGTGATGGAGGGCGGCGTGCTGCAGCAGTTCGACACGCCGCAGATGATCAAGGAGCGCCCGGCGAACCTCTTCACCGGCACCTTCGTGGGGGAGCCGCCCATGAATGTCTTTGAGGCCTTCGTCGGCAGTGGCGCTGGCAAAATCAACCTCAGACTGCCCGACGGGCTTTCGCTCGACTATGACAAGGACGCCTTCAGCGGCCCGGTCCGCGAGGCGCTGCTCAATCGCGAGCGAGTCGTCATCGGCATCAGGCCGTACGCCGTTCGGCGCTCGAAGGATGGCGTCCCGGCCACCGTCTCGGCCAATCAGTGGCTGGGCGACCAGACCCATATCGCGGCGGATTTCGCCGGCGGCTCGCTCGTCCTCGTCGAGCATGACCGCACCCGTCTCGAACTCGGCGCGCCGATCAACGTCAGCATCGACCCGGCCAACCTGCATGTCTTCGACCAGTCGAGCGGCAACGCGATTTCGCACGGTATGGAGCTTGCCTGATGAAGAATGTGCTGATCGGGATCGACGCCGGCACGTCTGTCATCAAGTCCGTCGCTTTCGATACGGCGGGCCGGCAGATCGCGGCGACGGCGCTGCCGAACCGCTATGAGACCTTGCCCGGCGGCGGCGCCGAGCAGGATCTCGCGCGCACCTGGACCGATACCGCCACCACGCTGCGCCAGCTCGCCGACAAGGTGCCGAACCTCGCCGACAGGGTGATCGCCATCGCCGTGACCGGGCAGGGCGACGGCACCTGGCTGATCGACAAGGCCGGCGAGCCGGTCGCCAAGGGGTGGCTTTGGCTCGACGCGCGTGCAGCTGCCGTGGTGGAGGAAATCCGCGCCCGGCCCGAGGACCGGCTGCGTTTCGAGAAGACCGGCAGCGGGCTCGCCGCCTGCCAGCAGGGGTCGCAGTTCGTCTTCATGAAGCGCAACATGCCGGCAATGCTCTCCGGCGCCGCCACGGCGTTCCACTGCAAGGACTGGCTCTATTTCCGGCTGACCGGCGAGCGTGCCACCGACCCGTCCGAGGGCACCTTCACCTTCGGCGATTTCCGCACCCGCGACTACAGCGACGACGTGCTGGATGTGCTGGGCGTCGCCGACCTTAAGCATTTGCTGCCGCCAATCGTCGACGGGACCAGCCATAGCGCCGGCCTCTCGCAGGCGGCGGCCGACGCCTCCGGGCTCATCGCCGGCACGCCGGTCGTGCTCGCCTATGTCGACGTCGTCTGCACCGCGCTCGGCGCCGGCCTGTTCGATCGCCAGCGCAAGCCGGGTTGCTCCATCATCGGCTCCACCGGCATGCACATGCGGCTGGCCGAAACCCCTGACGAGGTGCTGCTCAACACGGCAAAGACCGGCTACACGATGACCATGCCGGCGCCCGGCGTCTTCGCGCAGATGCAGTCGAACATGGCGGCGACGCTTAACATCGACTGGGTGCTCGGCCTCGCTTCCGGCATCCTTGCCTCGCAAGGCATAACACGCTCGAACGGCGAGATGATCGCGCTGGTCGACCATTGGATAGCGGCCTCGGAGCCGGCCTCGCTGATCTATCAGCCCTATGTCTCGGAGGCCGGCGAGCGCGGGCCGTTCGTCGACGCCAATGCGCGCGCGGGCTTCGTCGGCATCTCCTCGCGCCACGGCTATGCCGACATGGTGCGCGCCGTCTTCGAGGGCCTGGCCTTCGCCGCGCGCGATTGCTACGCCGCCATGGGGCCGCTGCCCAGCGAAATCCGGCTGACCGGGGGTGCCGCCCGCAGCTCGGCGCTGCGCAAGATCCTTGGCGCCGCAGTGGGCTCCGACGTCCGCACCAGCGCGCGAGAGGAGGCGGGCGCCGCCGGCGCCGCCATGATCGCGGCGGTCTGCCTCGGCCTCTACCCCTCGATGGACGACTGCGTTGGCGAATGGGTCTCGCCGCTGCTCGGCGAGGCGGAGCCTTGCGACCAGCAACTCGCCGCCATCTACGAAGCCATGGCTCCCTCCTACGTAATGGCACATGAGGCCCTGCGCCCGGTCTGGCGATCTATCGCCGCATCGAAAGTGAATTGAGAAGCAGCATGCACAGAAAGATTGCGATCATCGGCGACCGTTTCATGCTTCCGGAGGTGTTCCGGTCGGAGATCGAGAAGGCCTGTGGCAACAGCCTGGACATCCGCACGCTCGAAAGCGCCTGGCCGGACGAACCGATGGAGTTCGGCAATCCCGCGCTCGGCCTCGACAAGGTCAAGGAATATTTCGGTCGGCCGGACGATGTGGTGGACTTCATCAGCGATGCCGAGATCCTGGTCACCCAACTGGCGCCGCTCTCGGAAGGCATGATGCAGCGTCTGCCGGGACTAAAGCTGGTCGCGGTCTCGCGCGGCGGTCCGATCAACATCGACATGGCCGCCGCCAGGGCCCATGGCATTCGCGTCGTCAACGTCCCTGGACGTAATGCCAGCGCGGTCGCCGAATTCACCATCGGCGCCATCCTCGCCGAGACGCGGCTGATCCGCGTCGGTCATGAGGCGCTGCGCAAGGGCGAGTGGCGCGGCGATCTCTACCGCGCGGACCGCACCGGCCGCGAGCTCAGCGAAATGACGGTCGGCGTCGTCGGCTATGGCAATATCGGCACCAAGGTCGTGTGCCTGCTGCGCGCCTTCGGCTGCCGCATCTTGGTCTGCGACCCCTATGTGCAACTGAGCGCGGAAGACAGGAATGCCGGCGTCGAGCTCGTCGCGCTGGACGACCTGCTCGGCCGCTCCGACGTAGTCACGATCCATCCTCGCGTCACCGAGGAGACCCGTGGCCTGGTCAACAAGGACACCATCGCCAGGATGAAGCCCGGCGTGATCTTCATCAACACCGCGCGCGGGCCGCTGGTCGACTATGACGCGCTGTACGACGCGCTGGCATCGGGCCAGATCGCCAGCGCCATGCTGGAAACCTTCGCGGTCGAGCCCGTGCCTGCCGACTGGCCGCTGCTGCAGCTGCCGAATGTGACGCTGACGCCGCATATTGCCGGCGCTTCGGTGCGCACCGTCACCTATGCCGCCGAGCAGGCGGCCGAGGAAGTGCGCCGCTATCTGGCCGGCCTGCCACCGGTCAATCCATGCTGAGGGCGGCGGCGATGACGCGGCAAACAGGCACCGGGGCTCGATCGGGATGAGCGGCGATAGCGACATCGTCGACCTCTTCGTCATCGGCGGCGGCGTCAATGGCGCCGGCATTGCGCGCGATGCCGCTGGACGCGGCCTGTCCGTCATTCTGTGCGAGAAGGACGATCTCGCCGAAGGCACCAGTTCGCGCTCCGGCAAGCTCGTCCATGGCGGCCTGCGCTATCTCGAATATTACGAGTTCCGCCTGGTGCGCGAGGCGCTGATCGAGCGCGAGGTGTTGCTCGAATCCGCTCCGCACATCATCTGGCCGATGCGCTTCGTGCTGCCGCACAGTCCGGACGATCGGCCAGCCTGGCTGGTGCGGTTGGGCCTGTACCTTTACGACCATCTCGGCGGCCGCAAGCGGCTGCCTGCCACTCGAATGCTCAATCTTCGTACCGCGCCTGAGGGCGCGCCGATCAAGGACGCCTTCAAGCGCGGCTTTGAATATTCCGATTGCTGGGTCGACGATGCCAGGCTGGTGGTCATCAACGCGCTCGACGCTGCGCAGCGCGGAGCCAAGGTCCTGACCCGCACCGCCTGCACCGCCGCGCGCCGTGAGAATGGCCTGTGGGTCGTAGAGATGCGAGACGGCGGCACCGGCGTGAAGACAATGGTGCGGGCGAGGGCACTCATCAATGCCGCCGGTCCTTGGGTCAACGACGTCGTCAACCGCGTCGCCGGCCAGAACTCCAGGCGCAATGTCCGCCTGGTCAAGGGCAGCCACATCGTCGTGCCGAAATTCTGGGAAGGGCGGCAGGCCTATCTTGTTCAGAACAATGACAAGCGGGTGATCTTCATCAACCCCTACCAGAACGATCTGGCGCTGATCGGCACCACCGACATTCCCTATGAGGGGCGGCCGGAGGACGTCAAAGCTGACGAAAGCGAGATCGACTACCTGATCAGGGTCGTCAACCGCTACTTCAAGCGCGGGCTCGCCCGCACCGATGTCGTCTATTCCTTCTCAGGTGTCAGGCCGCTCTACGACGACAACGCCGACAATCCGAGCGCGGTGACGCGCGACTATATCTTCGAGCTTGACGCGCCGTCCGGCCATGCGCCGCTGCTCTCGGTCTTCGGCGGCAAGATCACCACCTTTCGCAAGCTCGCCGAGCACGCGCTGGATCGCATCGAGCCCTTCTTGCCGAAGATGGGCAAAGCCTGGACTGCGAAAGCGCATTTGCCGGGCGGCGAGATCGCCAACGCCGATTTCGAACAATTCCTGGGCGATCTCGGTCGCGACTATCCGTGGATGCCGGCTTCCTTGCTCAAGCATTACGGCCGGCTTTATGGCACCCGCGCCCGCGCCCTGGTCGGCGGCGCCGGCTCGCTTGACGATCTCGGGCGGCGCTTCGGCAGGGACTTCTTCGAACGCGAGGCCGCCTATCTCCTCGAGCATGAGTGGGCGTCGACCGCGGCCGATATTCTCGACCGCCGCACCAAGCACGGACTGCATATGTCGACTGCTGAGCGAGCTACCTTCGAGGATTGGTGCGCCAACCGATTGGCGAAGGCCGGCTGATGGTTGTTCGGATCGATCAGGAAGACGCCGAGTTGCGGGCGCTGCGCGTGCTGTCGGCCAGCGTCGGCGCCGATCCCCTGCTGGTCCAGGGCGCCGGTGGCAACACCTCCCTCAAACAGGCCGGCCTGTTGTGGATCAAGGCGTCGGGCACCTGGCTGATGAATGCGGCCACCAGCGACATCATGGTGCCGGTGGAACTGGCGCCCTTGCTCGAGGCGGTCGCCCACCGCAGCCCGGCGGCCGAGAAGGCCGACCAGTTCACGCCGGCCGACCTCAATCCGCATCGCCTGCGGCCTTCGATCGAGACGACGGTGCATGCGCTGCTGCCGCAAAGGATCGTCGTCCACGTCCATTGCGTCGAGACCATTGCGATTGCCGTGCAGGCCAATGCGGAAGCTTTGCTCGCCGAGCGCCTGCGCGGGCTGGACTGGGTCTTCGTGCCGTATCGCCGGCCGGGCCTGCCGCTGGCGCAAGGCATTGCCGAGCGGCTGAAGCCTCGTACCGATGTGCTGGTGCTCGGCAATCACGGACTGGTTGTCGCCGCCGACACCGTCGAGGAAGCGAGCCTGTTGCTGAGGCGCGTCAGCGGACTGCTCGCGCGTCCGCCGCGCGCGACGGCTCAACCCGACATCGACGCGCTGATCCGCCTCGCCATGGGCAGCGACTACCGGCTTCCGTCCGCCATCGAAGCGCATGCAGTGGCGACCGATCTTGCCAGCTGTCGCATCGCGGCGGCCGGAAGCCTCTATCCCGACCATGTCATTTTCCTCGGCGTTGGCTCGGTGATCGCCGGCCCTAACGAGAACGCCGCCACCGTCGCGGCCAGGACCGGCACGGCCGGCGAACAGCCACCGATGTCGATCCTGTTTCCTGGCAAGGGCGTGTTGATTCGGCGGGACGCCAACGCCGGCGCCGAGGCGATGGCGCGCTGCCTCGCTGACGTCGTCGCGCGCGTCGATCCGGCCGCGCGCGTCAACTATCTCAGCCCGGAACAGAATGGCGAGCTCTTGAACTGGGATGCGGAGAAATACCGCCAGGAACTGAACCGGCGCGCCGGGACGACCCTGCAATGACGGCGCTGGTCGTAGGCATCGATGTCGGCACCTCCGGCGTGCGCGCCGTCGCCATGGATCCTGGCGGCGCGATCCACGGGCAAGCCGGCGTCGCGCTTGCCGATTTCGGAACCGATTGGCGGGACGCGTCGACCTGGTGGCGCGCTACCGAAGCCGCTTTGAAGACCCTCTTCGCCCTGGTCGATAGAAGTCGGGTGCGCGCGCTTGCCGTCGACGGCACTTCCGGCACGATGCTGCCGATCGACAATGCCGGCGAGCCGCTCGCGTCGGCATTGATGTATTCCGACAAGGTCGAGGACGCGGCGATCCTCTCCGCGATCGCTGCCCACGCGCCGCCGGAAAGCGCCGCCCATGGCGCCACTTCCGGCCTCGCCAAGCTGCTGCAGTTCCAGGGCATGCTGACACCGGCTCGCATCCTCCACCAGGGCGACTGGATCGCCGGCCGCCTGACCGGCCGTTTCGATATCAGCGACGAAAACAATGCGCTGAAGACCGGCTATGACCCGGTCCGCCGAAGTTGGCCGGATTGGATCGGGGGGACGGGCGCGGACATGGCTTTGCTGCCAGGTGTCGTTCCCCCGGGCACTGCCGTCGGCAAGGTCAGCGCTGGGGCCGCGCAGAATTTCGGCCTTGAGGGGAACGTGGTCGTGGTCGCTGGCACCACCGATGGCTGCGCTTCCTTCCTCGCCACGGGAGCGAAGAATGTCGGTGACGCCGTCACGGCTCTTGGTTCCTCGCTGACTCTGAAGGTGCTCTGCGAAAGACCGCTGTTCGCGCCCAAATACGGCATCTACAGTCATTGCATCGGCGACGCGTGGCTGGCCGGCGGTGCGTCGAACACCGGCGGCAAGGTGCTGGCGCATTTCTTCCCCGTCGAGCGCATCGTCGAGCTCTCCGGATCAATTGATCCGGACCGGCCGACCGGCCTCGACTATTACCCATTGATCGGCACCGGCGAGCGCTTTCCGATCGCCGATGCGGGCCTCGCGCCGCGCCTCGATCCGCGCCCGGCGGACGACGCGCTGTTCCTGCAGGCGATGCTGGAAGGAATTGCCGCCATCGAGACGCGCGGCTACCGGCAACTTGCCGATCTCGGTGGGCCGGCGCTGCGTTCCGTCCGCAGCGTTGGTGGCGGCGCCCGCAACCCTGTGTGGACGGCAATCCGCGCAAGGCAACTGCGCGTGCCTTTTTTCGAAGCGCTTTCCGAGGAGGCGGCGGCCGGTACGGCAAGGCTGGCGCTGCAGGGCGCGCACCAGGCAGGCTTGCTATGAGCATCGCGGCAACGAAACCCGTGACGCTGCGCGATCTCGCCGACCTGGCCGGCCGCTACGATCATTTCATTGTCGATCAATTCGGCGTCCTGCATGATGGCAGCGTCGCCTATCCGGGAGCAATCACGGCGCTGTCGAAGCTGAAGGCCGCTGGAAAATCCGTGGTGCTTCTGTCCAATTCCGGCAAGCGTGCGGCGCCTAACGAGGATCGCCTTGTCGGACTCGGCTTCGAGCGCGGCTCCTGGGACGTCTTCGTCAGTTCCGGCGAAGTCGCCTGGCGGCGCTTTGCCGGGCTGGCCGGGCAGCCCGGTCTCCCCCGCGGCACGCGCTGCCTGCTGATTGCGCGCGATGGCGACACGAGTGCCGTCGACGGTCTCGACATCGTGCTGGTCGACGACGCCGGTCGGGCCGAAATCATCCTGCTTTCGGCAAGCGAGGGTGACCGTTTCGAGCTCAATCACTATCGCGAGATGCTGGCCCCTGCCGCGGTCTCCGGCGTGCCCTGCCTGTGCACCAATCCGGACAGGATCATGCTGACGAAATCGGGTCAGCGTTTCGGCGCCGGCAGGATCGCCGAACTCTACGAGGAACTGGGCGGCAACGTCGAATGGATCGGCAAGCCGCATAGGGCGATCTATGACGCGGCGCTCGCAATGTTGGGCAACCCGCCGCGCGAACGTGTTGTCGGTATCGGCGACAGTATCGAACACGACATAGCCGGCGCATCGGGCGCCGGCCTGCCGTCGGCGCTGGTGCGTTCGGGCATACTGGCCGAAATGAGCGGTCAGCAACTCAGCGAGCTGTTTGCGCGTCACGACGCCCGGCCGGACTTCATCCTGCCGGGCTTCGTCTGGCAGGTCTGAGCAGGAGGTGAAGCCATGGCTTTCACGCTGTCCCTCAACACCAATCCGCTGGTCAACCGCTTCGCCGATCCCGACGACCTGATCGACGCGATCGCCTATGGCATCGGCATCAGGGATGTCCAGCTCACGCATGAGTTCGTCAATCCGGGCTGGCCGGCGGCGACGATCGCGAAATTCATCCGCCTATTCCGCGCCGCTTTGGATCGTACTGGCGTGCGCGTCACGTCGTGCATGACCGGCCCCTATGGCAGGCTCAACCATTTCGGCCATCCGGATGCCGATGTACGCCGCTACTATGTCGACTGGTTCAAGATTTTCGCCGACATCTCGGCCGAACTGGGCGCCACAAGCATGGGCACGCAGTTCGCCATCTTCACCCACCAGGACTATGACGATCCCAAGCGCCGCGCCCGGCTGCTCGACATCGCCATGGAGTGCTGGCGCGAGGTGGCCGAACATGCCAGGGCGGCCGGACTGACCTATCTGTTCTGGGAGCCGATGTCGGTCGGCCGCGAATTCGGCCACACCATCGAGAACTGCCGGGCGCTGCACGAGCAGATCGAGGCGGCCAATCTGTCCATTCCGCTCTTGATGATGGTCGACATCGACCATGGCGATGTCACGTCGAGCAATCCCGACGATATCGACCCCTATGCCTGGGCCGAGGCCTTCCCGAGGCAGTCGCCGATCATCCACATCAAGCAGTCGTCGATGAACAAGGGCGGCCATTGGCCGTTCACCGCCGCCTACAACAAGGACGGCCGCATAACCCCGGAAAAGCTGTTGGAGACGGTTCGGCGCGGCGGCGGCACCGACAACGAAATCTGCCTCGAATTGTCGTTCCGCGAGCGCGAGCCGGTCGACCACCAGGTCGTGGCCATGATCCGCGAGTCGGTCGACTATTGGGCGCCCTTCATCGATGCGGGCAGGTCGGCGCTGGCGCCGCGAAAGTAGGCGATCCAAGCTCGCAGCGTTGAAGGCTGCCGTCTCGCCTTGACCCTTGCGTCCGACCGGGTGGCCGGCGATCCCATACGAAATCATGGAGCGACGTTCCGAGCGTATGGTCCGATGAACTCCGCCATGCTGCCTGCCTCGGCGATGCCATGGGTCAGGCCTTCGCGCCGCCTCCATCCAGCGTTCAGAATGCAACCGAAGGGCGCTTGCCTAATTGGTATGCTGGTATAATGTGTACCTGACATGGCGTCATTCTCATTAGATGCCGCTATGCGCTGTTGTCTTTCTGGGAGGAATACAATGAAGGTTTCAATTGTGGCGGCGCTTGCCAGCGCCGGGCTGGTGGCTGTTGCGACGTTGCCGGCGCAGGCATCCCCGGACGCACCGGTCATCGCGCTCGCCAATGCCTACTACGGCAACACTTGGCGTCATCAGATGGTGGAAGCGTTCGAGGCTTCGGCCAAGGAAGCCAAGGCCGCGGGACAGATCGCCGACTACATCGTCATGAACGGCGACGGCTCGGTCGCGCAGCAGAACAGCCAGATCGCCGAACTGATCCTGAAGAAGGTCGACGTTCTCGCCGTCGACGCCGCTTCGGAGACCGCCGTCAACGGCATCATCGAGAAGGCCTGCAAGGCCGGCATCATCGTCATCTCCTTCGACTCGGTCGCCTCGGCGCCGTGCAACTATCAGTTGAATTTCGACTTCAAGGGCTACAAGGCAACCCAGGCCGAGGCCGTCTTCAAGATGCTCGGCGGCAAGGGCAATGTCATCCAGGTGCGCGGCGTAAAGGGCTCGGCGCCCGACAACGACATGTTCAACGCGCAGCAATCGGTGCTGGCCAAATATCCGGACATCAAGGTGGTCGCGACCGTCTACGGCCAGGCGACGGCATCGGTCGCGCAGTCGGCGATCGCCAACGTGCTGCCCTCGCTGCCGCATGTCGATGCCGTGCTCGGCCAGGGCGGCAGCGACGATGTCGGCATCGCCCAGGCCTTCGTCCAGTATGGCGGCGACTACAAGGACAAGATGCCGGTCATCGAAGGCGGCGGCGGCACCGACTTCGTCAAATGGTGGGCCGAGGAGAATGCCAAGAACGGCTACCAGACCGTGTCCATGAACACCACGCCGGGCATCGGCGGCGCCGCCTTCTGGCTCGGGCTGTCGCTGCTCAAGGGCGCCAAGGCGCCGAAGCTGATGATCATGCCGGTAGCAACCGTCGATGCCGGCAACCTGAAGGATTACGCCAAGCTGCCCGGCGGCCAGATCATCAGCCCGAGCTACTCGCTGGATTGGGTCAAGCAGAACCTGCTCAGCAAGTAAGGCGACCGGCCCAGGGATCGGGCGCTGGCCGCACGGCCGGGCCCGGTCTCGCCGCCATGAATCGGAGGACGAATGTCCCATATCGCCGTCGCCGTACAGGCCACCGCTGCCGCCGCGGCTCCTGCCGGGCCGAGCGTCGTTTCGCTGAGCGGCATCACCAAGAGCTTCGGCCCGACGCTTGCCAATGCGGGAATCGATCTTTCCGTTCGCGCCGGCGACGTGATCGGACTTGTCGGCGGCAACGGCGCCGGCAAGACGACGCTGATGCGCATCCTGTGCGGCGCGATGTGGCCGACTCTCGGTTCGATTTGTTTCGCCGACGAGGAGGTAGCTTTCGCCGGATACGACACCGGCGAAGCGCAGCGGCGCGGCATCCGCATGGTGCATCAGGAGCTGTCGCTCTGCGCCAACCTGTCGGTCGCCGAGAACTTCTTCCTGGAAACCCCCGCCGACTCGGCAAGCCGGCCGGGCTGGCGCGCGCTCTACCGAGCCCGCGCCCGCGCGGCGCTCGATGCCGTTTTCCCCGGCAACGGCATCGATGCCGACGCCGAGGTCGGACACCTGACCATCGCCGAGCGGCAGATGGTGGAGATCGCGCGCGCCGCGGCGACACCGGGCGTCAAGCTCATCGTGCTCGACGAGCCGACATCCTCGCTCGATCTCGACCGCTCGAAACAGCTGCGGGCCTTCATCCGCGAGCGGGCGAAGGCAGGACTCGCCTTCATCTTCATCAGCCACAAGCTGCAGGAAATCATCGACATCGCCACCGAGGTCGTGGTGCTGCGCAACGGCCGCACAGCCTGGCAGGGCCATGCCGCGGACGCCTCGATCGGCAAGCTGGTGCAGCTGATGGGCGGCGACGCCAATCCGGTCCACCAGCACCCCGTCACCGCCGCGTCCTCCCAGGACGTGCTCGTGCGGCTCTCCGGGCCGCTGACGGCCACGCTCGGCCGCGACATCGACATCGTGCGCGGCGAGATCGTTGGGCTGGCCGGCCTCGAGGGCAGCGGGCAGAAGGAATTGCTGCACGCTATCTTCAGCCCCGACCGAAACCAGCATGCGGGCGTTTCCAGGCGGGCGGAGGCAGGCTTCATCGCCGGCGACCGACAGAAGGAAGGCGTATTCCCGCTGTGGAGCGTGCTTTCCAACATCAGCATCGGCGCTCTTGCCCGCAGGCCAGCGATCGGGCTGGTTTCCGATCGCGCCAATCGCGACACGGCCATCGGCGCCGCCAGCAAGCTGCGGCTCGACGACAAGCGCTTCCAGTCCAACATCACTGATCTCAGCGGCGGTAACCAGCAGAAGGCGCTGGTGGCGCGGGCGATGGTCGCCGACACGCCGGTCATCCTGCTCGACGATCCGACGCGCGGCGTCGACATCGCCACCAAGCAGGATTTCTACCGGCTCTGCAACGAGGTCGCGCGCGGCGGCCGCGCGCTGGTCTGGCACACGACCGAGGACGCCGAGCTGCTCGCCTGCGACCGTGTGCTGGTCTTTTCCGGCGGCCGGATCGTGAAGGAACTAGCCGGCGAGGCGATCACCGAGCAGGCGATCGTCGGCGCCTCCTTCGCGCTTTCGGCGGACGGCCAGGCGCGCGCCGCCAGTAAGCGGACCGCGCCCGCGAGGCTTGGGCGCAAGCTGGTCAATGCCGCGCCTTTCATCGGACTTACCGCCGTGCTCGCCATCATGATCGCGATCAACCCGGCGGTCGCCTCGACGTTCGGGCTCGACCTGTTGTTGATGCCGGCGCTGTCGCTGGTGCTGGTCACAGCGGCGCAGATGTTCATTGTCGGCGGCTCAGAGATCGACCTCGGCGTCGGCGCCTTCGCCGGACTGGTCAGCGTGCTCAGCGCCACGCTGCTCTACGACCAGCCATGGCTCGGCGCGCTGGCCCTGGCGGCCGCGCTCGCCGCCTATGCGGGGCTTGGCGGCGTCATCCAGGCGCGCAAGATCCCGGCCATCGTCGTCACGCTGGGCGCGTCCTTCATCTGGGTAGGCATCGGCTACGCGCTGCAGCCGACACCGGGCGGCGCCAGCCCCGAGTGGCTGTCGACGCTCTTCGGCTGGTCGATCGGCTTCATGCCCACCTCGATCTTCATGATCGTGGCCGTGGCGCTGATCGTGCTTGTCATCGACCGGCTGCCGCTCGGCGTGGTGCTGCGCGGCTTCGGCAACAATCCCGCCGCGATGATCCGCTCGGGATGGTCGCCGACGCGCTACGCGCTGGTGCGCTACCTCATCGCCGGCCTGTTCGCAGGCGCCGCCGGCCTGTCGCTGACCGCCATCAACACGGCGAGCGACATCAACTCCGGCAATTCATACACCTTGCTCAGCGTTGCCGCCGTAGTGATGGGCGGCTGCTCGCTGCTCGGCGGCATCATCTCGCCGGTCGGCGCGGTCGCCGGCGCGGTGACGCTGTCTTTGATCGGCGCGCTGCTCGGCACGCTCAGCGTCAGCAGCGACTACAACGCCGCCACGCAAGGGCTGATCCTGATCGCGCTGCTCACGCTGCGCAGCCTGACCGCCGACCGCAGGAGCGAGCCATGAACGCACTCGCCACATTCGGCCTCTGGGCGCAGCGCAACCGCTGGATCTGGGCCGCGATCGGCGTGCTCATCCTCTGGCTGGTGCTCTCCATCGTCACCAGCCGCTTCAGCCTCTCCAGCCTCTCCGGCGTCATTTTGTCGGCGTCCTTCCTGACGGTGGTCGGCATCGGCCAGATGTTCGTGTTGACGACCGGGCGCGGCAATATCGACCTGTCGGTGGCGTCGGTGATCACGCTCAGTGCTTTCGTCGCGCTGCTGACCATCAAGGGCCAGGACGCGAACCTCGCCATCGGGGTCGTCGCCGCCATCCTGCTTGGTCTTGCGGTCGGGGCGCTCAACTCGCTGCTCGTCGTCGGCCTCGGCATTCCGGCGATCATCGCGACATTGGCGACAGGCTATGTGCTGGCGACCGCGACGCTTCTGTCGAACAAGGCGATCCCGGGCTTTGCCGTCAGCCCTTCTCTCAAGGATCTCGCGACGGGGCGCATCGGGGGAGTACCGATCATGGCCGTTGTCGCCATCGTCGGAGTAGCCGTGACCTCCTTCGTGCTGCGCTACACCGTATTCGGACAGCTCCTGTCGGCAGTCGGTCAGAACCGCGCCGCGGCGCGGCTTGCCGGCATCCGCAATGGCCGGGTGATCGCGTCGGCCTTCATCATCTCATCGGTGCTGGCGTCGCTCGACGGGCTGCTGCTCGGCGCCTATATCGGCGGCGCCTTCCTGGAGATGGGCCAGCCCTATCTCTTGCAGTCGATCGCCGCCGTGGTGCTTGGCGGAACGCTGATCTTTGGCGGCTCGGCGACGGCGCTCGGCACGCTCTTCGCCAGCATCCTGCTCGTCCTAATCGTCACCACCATGCAGATCATCAGCCTGCCGCCGGGCGCTCAGGACATCGTGCAGGGCATCGTCGTCATCTTCGTACTCGCGCTGGCCGGGCGCCAGGCGTTGGCGCGGCGTGCGCCTGCCGATCTTGCGGACGGTGACAAGGGCGCCGCTACGAAGACGAGAGCGGACACAGCTACAGCCCTACCGAAATGACGGGAAACAAAATAAACAATGCTTCTTGCCAAAATTTGGTAGAGTGATCATACCAGTATACAAGATGACGATCGGCGCCGCCGTCGTCTGAACATCAGGAGCAGGTTAGATGACGACGATCGCGCTGTTCGGTGCCGGGGGCAAAATGGGCTACCGCCTGTCGACCAATTTTCGCGGTTCCCCCTACAGCATCCGCCATGTCGAGATCAGCGAGGCGGGCAAGGAGCGTCTGAAATCCGGACTCGGCATCGACACGCTCAGTGTCGATGAAGCGCTCGACGGCGCCGAAGTGGTGATCCTGGCGGTTCCCGACACGCATATCGGCAAGGTCGCAGCCGGCATCGAGAGCAAACTCGCGGCCGGCACCATGGTCATCGTGCTCGACGCGGCAGCGCCTTTTGCCGGCCACCTGCCAAAGCGGCCCGATCTGACCTATTTCGTCACGCATCCGTGCCATCCGCCGATCTTCAACGACGAGACCGACATGGCGGCCAAGAAGGATTTCTTCGGCGGCGTAAAGGCCAAGCAGCATTTCGTCAGCGCCCTGATGCAGGGGCCGGAGGCGGACTACGCCAAGGGCGAGAAGATCGCCCAGATCATCTGGGCGCCGGTGATGCGTTCGCACCGCGTCACCGTCGAGCAGATGGCGCTGCTCGAACCCGGGCTCTCGGAGACGGTCTGTGCGTCGCTGCTCGTCGTCATGAAGGAAGCGCTCGACGAGGTCGTGGCGCGCGGCGTCGACCGGCAGGCGGCGCTCGACTTCCTGCTCGGCCACATGAATGTGCTCGGCGCCGTCATCTTCGGCGAGACCAAGGGCGTGTTCTCGGACGCCTGCAACAAGGCGATCGAATTCGGCAAGCCGGTGCTGATGCGCGACGACTGGAAGCGGGTCTTCGAGCCGGAGGAGATCGCCGCCAGTATCCAGCGCATCACCTGAGGCGCCGGCGGCTCGAATTTTTGAAAGATGGCGAACTGGACGAGTCGTGAATCAGGTACATATCACCTGAATTAATGATTGACTCATCATACCAGTTGGTTTTAGCTGCTCCGGCTCGGACTTCTGGGAATCCGACGACGGAGGACGAAGGACGGCGAGCAGCAGGACAAAGTTCGGATGAAGCTGGCAAGGCTTTCAAACCCGAGGGACGCAGCTGCACCGCCTGACAAATTCAGACAAATAGCCTCGGTCGTCCGGGGCAGGTTTTTCAACGGGAGGACTTCATGAAACTCACTCGCAGAATGACGCTTGCCGCTTTCGCCGGCGTGCTCGCACTCGGCACCGCGATGCCGGCCTACGCGGCGGACCTCATCGCCATCATCACGCCCTCGCATGACAATCCGTTCTTCAAGGCGGAGGCCGTCGGCGCCGAGGCCAAGGCCAAGGAGCTCGGCTACGACACGCTGGTGCTGGTCCATGACGACGACGCCAACAAGCAGTCGCAGCTGATCGACACCGCGATCGGCCGCGGCGCCAAGGCGATCATCCTCGACAATGCCGGCGCCGACGCCACCGTCGCCGCCGTGCAGAAGGCCAAGGACGCCGGCGTGCCCTCCTTCCTGATCGACCGCGAGATCAACGCCACCGGCGTCGCCGTGGCGCAGATCGTCTCCAACAACTACCAGGGCGCCCAGCTCGGCGCGCAGGAATTCGTCAAGCTGATGGGCGAGAAGGGCAACTATGTCGAGCTGGTCGGCAAGGAGTCCGACACCAATGCCGGCATCCGCTCCAAGGGTTACCACGACGTCATCGACGACTATCCGGACCTGAAGAAGGTCGCGCAGCAGTCGGCCAACTGGAGCCAGACCGAGGCCTATTCCAAGATGGAATCTATCCTGCAGGCCAACCCGGACATCAAGGGCGTGATCTCCGGCAACGACACGATGGCGATGGGCGCCTACGCCGCGCTTGCCGCCGCCGGACGCAAGGACGTCATCGTCGTCGGCTTCGACGGCTCGAACGACGTGCGCGATTCCATCACCTCCGGCGGCATCAAGGCGACGGTGCTGCAGCCGGCCTTCGCCCAGGCGCAGATGGCCGTCGAGCAGGCCAACGACTTCATCAAAAACAAGAAGTCGCCGGAGAAGGAAAAGCAGCTCATGGACTGCGTGCTGATCAATGCCGACAATGCTCCCAAGCTGGAGACCTTCGCGCTCAAGAACTAAGCCGGCGCGATAGAAGCTGCGAGGGGCGGACGCGCGTTCGTCCCTCGCCTCCATTTCATTTTCCGGGTGCCCTTGATTGCCATGACCAAGCCGACTTGTGCGATGCAGACTTGGCTTATTCTCGCGATGACGGCAGCCATCGGCCTCGGCGGCTGCAAGATCCTGCCGACCCCATCGGCGCGGGGCAGCGACAGCGCCGACAGCTCGGCCTTCAACCCCGACAAGAAAGTCGAGGATATCTGGGCCTCGAAGGTCATTCCCTATCTGCAGCAGAAAGCCGGGCCGTTCGCAGAAGTGCATGCGCTGGCCAAGACCGATCAGGCCGCCGCCGGCGCCAAATACGGCAATCCGAAGAAGCAGGCGAATTCGCCATGGACCTTCGCGGTGCGCATCGAAGGCAAGATCGTCGCCACCAACACCCAGTCGCGCGCGGCGACCGTCGACGTCGACGTCGATGGCGACGGCAAGGCGGATGCGCGGGTGCAGATCGGGCCCGCGATGCGCGGCACCGCGCTGCGCGACAGCCTCAACTTCGTCCAGTTCAACGATTTCACCAACCAGATCGATTTCGCCCAGTTCGGCAAGGCCTTCAATGCCTATGCCGACAAGACGGTGCTGTCCAAGCTGCCGCGCGATGGGCTCGAGGGCCGAACCGCGAAAGTGCTCGGCGCTTACACGATCGAGAGCGGCCAGGACCTGCCGTTGGTGACTCCGGCGGAGACCGAGATCGGGCCGAAGCCATGAGCGCCTCACCCGGTCACGATGTCATCCTCAAGCTGGAGGACATCTCCAAGGTCTATGCCGGCACCGTTGCGGTCAAGCACGCCAATTTCGAGGTGCGCAAAGGCGCGGTCAACGTGCTGGTCGGCGAGAACGGAGCTGGCAAGTCGACGCTGATGAAGATCATCGCCGGCGTCGAACAGCCGACCGCCGGCCGCGTTCTGCTCGACGGCAACGAGGTGTCCTTCTCCTCCTCGGGCGACGCTGTAAGCCGCGGCATCGGCATGGTATTCCAGGAGCTGAACCTGTTCGGCAATCTCTCGGTCGCCGAGAACGTTTTTGCCACGCGAGAGCTCACCAACGTCTTCCGCAAGATTGACCACAAGGGCCAGGAGAGCCGCGCCGCCGAATTCCTCCAACAGCTCGAAGCCGGCATCCGGCCGGACATGCTGGTCGAGGATTTGCGCATCGGCCAGCAGCAGCTGGTCGAGATCGCCAAGGCGGTGTCGCTTGACGCACGCATCTTGATCATGGACGAGCCGACCTCGGCGCTGAGCGCGGCCGAAGTGGAGATCCTGTTCAGGGTCATCGCCGACCTCAAGGCGCGCGGGGTCGCCATCGTCTACATCTCGCACCGGCTGGAAGAGCTGATCCGCATCGGCGACTACATCACCGTGCTGCGCGACGGCCGCATCACCGGCCAGGAAGAGATGCGAAACGTCGACACGCAGTGGATCGTGCGACAGATGATCGGCTCGGACGCCAAGGATTTCGCCAAGGCCGATGGCCATCAACCCGGCGCAGAAGTGTTCCGCGCCGAGGATATCTGCCTGCCGCGCGTCACCGGCGGGCTGGCGGTCGATCACGTCTCGCTGTCCTTGCGCGCCGGCGAGATCCTCGGCATCTACGGACTGATGGGGGCAGGGCGCAGCGAGCTGTTCGACTGCATCATGGGCCGCCACGGCCAGGCCAGCGGCAGGATCTTCATCGACGGCAAGCAGGTGAAGGAGCGCGACACGACGCGGCGCATCCAGCGCGGCCTGGCGCTGATCCCGGAAGACCGGCAACGCGAGGGCCTGGTGTCGATCCTGTCGGTCGCCAGCAATCTGACATTGGCCAGCCTGTCGCGCTTCGTCAGCCTTTTCCACATCCGTGGCGGCGCGGAGCGGCAGGCGGTGACCCAGATGGTGCGGGAGCTCTCGATCAAGGTCGCCGATCCGGCGCAGGAAGTGTCGTCGCTGTCGGGCGGCAACCAGCAGAAGGTGGTGATCGGCAAGGCGCTGCTCACCGGGCCGAAAGTGCTTCTGATGGACGAGCCCAGCCGCGGCATCGATGTCGGCGCCAAGGCCGACGTCTTTCGCACCATGCGCAAGCTTTCGCGCGATGGGCTTGGCATCCTCTTCGCCACCTCGGATCTAGATGAGGTGATGGCGCTGTCCGACCGGATCGCGGTGATGAGCAATGGAAAATTGACGGGCATGTTCGATCGCGCCGAGGCGACGGAGACGGCGATCGTGGCCGCTTCGGCGCTTGGCCACGGACCTATGCATGGAGAGCAACGCCGATGACCGACATTCCAGCCAAGGCTGCCGCGTCATCCGCATCCAGCGGCTCCGTGCTGTTGACGCTGATGAAGCTTAGGACCTTCATCGCGCTGATCGCCGTGCTGGTGTTCTTCTCGGTCGCGGCGCCGAATTTCCTTTCTGCCGCCAATCTGATCCTGATGGCCAAGCATGTCGCGCTCAACGCCTTCCTCGCCATGGGCATGACCTTCGTCATCGTCACCGGCGGCATCGACCTGTCGGTCGGCTCGATCGTAGGCCTGTGTGGCATGGTCGCCGGCTATCTCGTCCTCAACGGCGTCGACCTGCAATTCGGCTACACCGTCTATTTCAACGTCGTCGAGATCGCCCTCATTACGCTTTTGGTTGGTATCTTGATCGGGGCTGTCAACGGACTGCTGATCACCAGGCTGAACGTCGCGCCCTTCATCGCCACGCTCGGCACGCTCTATGTCGCACGCGGCCTGGCGCTTTTGTCGTCGGACGGGCGCACCTTTCCCAACCTCGTCGGCAAGCCGGAACTCGGCACCACCGGCTTCGGCTATCTCGGCGCCGGCAAATTGCTCGGCCTCCCGGTCTCGATCTGGATCCTCGTCGTGGTGGCGCTGGGAGCCGCCTATCTCGCCCGCAACACGCCGCTCGGCCGCCACATCTTCGCCGTCGGCGGCAATGAGCGCGCGGCACGGATCTCGGGCGTTCGCGTCAACATGGTCAAGATGTTCGTCTACATGTTCCCCGGCTTTTGCGCGGCGATTGTCGGCCTCATCATCTCCTCCGAGCTGATGGCATCGCACCCGGCGACGGGCGAGAGCTTCGAGCTGAACGCCATCGCGGCGGCGGTGCTAGGCGGCACCTCGATGTCGGGCGGGCGCGGCACGATCGGCGGCACCATCGTCGGCGCCTTCGTCATCGGCATTCTCTCCGACGGGCTGGTGATGATGGGGGTGAGCTCGTTCTGGCAGATGGTGATCAAGGGGCTCGTCATCATTGTCGCAGTGGTGATCGACCAGGCGCAGCGCCGGCTGCAGAGCCGCGTGACGCTCATGCAGATGGCGAAGGTGAGCTAACCATGGCGGAGCTGCGTGGAGCACTGATCGGCTGCGGCTTCTTCGCCGTCAACCAGATGCATGGCTGGCGCGACATTGACGGCGCCTCGATTGTGGCGATCTGCGACCCCGATCCGGAACGCCTCAGGACAGTCGGCGACCAGTTCGGCATCGAGCGGCGCTACAACGACGCGGCCGCGATGTTTGCCGGCGAGACACTCGACTTCGTCGATATCGCCACCACTGTCGGCAGCCATCGGCCCCTGGTGGAACTGGCCGCCGCCAATCGCATCCCGGTGATCTGCCAAAAACCGTTCGCGCCGACGCTTGCCGACGCCAAGGTCATGGTGAAGGCTTGCGCTGAGGCCGGCGTGCCGCTGATGGTGCATGAAAATTTCCGCTGGCAGTCGCCGATCCAGGCGGTGCGCGCCGTGCTCGACAGCGGCGAGATCGGCACGCCGTTCTTCGGCCGCATCTCCTTCCGCTCCGCCTATGACGTGTTTTCCGGCCAGCCCTATCTGGCGACGGGAAAGCGCTTCATCATCGAGGATCTCGGCATCCATATCCTCGACATCGCCCGCTTCCTTCTCGGCGACGTGTCGAGCCTCACCGCACGCACCACGCGCGTCAATCCCGCCATCGCCGGCGAGGATGTGGCGACGATGCTGATGGACCATGAAGCTGGCGCGACGTCGGTAGTCGATTGCAGCTATGCCACGAAGCTTGCCGTCGAACCGTTCCCCGAGACCTTGATCGAGCTCGACGGCAGCGAGGGCACGATCCGCCTTTCGCAGGGCTACCAGCTGACGGTCACCGGCAAGAACGGCACCAGAGTTTCCGACGTCTCGCCGCCGCTGCTCTCTTGGGCATCGCGGCCGTGGCACAACATCCAGGAAAGCGTTTTGGCGATCCAGAAGCACTGGGTGGACTGCCTGACGGCGGGCAACGAGCCGGCGACATCCGGCGCCGACAACCTGAAGACATTCGCCCTGGTCGAGGCGGCCTATGCCGGCGCCGCCAGCCGGCAGCCGGTGCGGATCGACGATTTGCTCCAATGACCACGGATCGGTTCCTCCTCTACGGCACACGCGTGGTGGAAGCCGAACCGGTCCGGCTCAGTGCGGGTCTACTCAGCGCCGATTTCGTCAATGGCAATCTGCGCACCATCCGTCATGGCGGCGTCGAGGTGCTGCGCGCCATCGCCTATATCGTGCGCGACCGCGACTGGGGCACTTATGAGCCGGCGCTGTCGGACTTGGTCATCGAACAGCATGACGACAGTTTCAGCGCGCGCTATTCGGCGCGGTGCGAGGGAACGGACGGAAGCCGGCTCGGCTTTGACGCCAGGATCGAGGGCCATGCCGACGGTCGCCTGGCTTTCGATGTGAGCGCGCTGCCCGAAAGCGATTTCGAGACCAATCGCTGCGGCTTCTGCATCCTGCATCCGATCTCCGGCCTTGCCGGCAGTCCGGTCAGGGTCGAGCACACGGACGGCCGCGTGGTGGACACAAAACTGCCGCTGCTGATCGACCCCTGGCAGCCTTTCAAGGATATGCGCGCCATCACCCACCAGGTTCGCCCTGGCGTCAGCGCTGAATGCCGAATGGATGGCGACACTTTCGAGATGGAGGATCAGCGCAACTGGTCGGACGCGTCCTACAAGACCTATGTGCGGCCGCTGGAACTCCCATGGCCCTATGTGCTGCCGGCCGGACAAACCAATCGGCAGACGATCGCGCTGCGCATTACGGACGACGGACAGTCGTCGGCCGCCGCGGCGGGTGCGGAACCTGTGCGCGTCGAACCAGGCGAGGCCGGATCGAAGCTGCCCGAGCTCGGCGTGGTGATCTATCCCGAGGATGTCGAGGCGGCGCTTGGCAAGCTGCCGCTCCTCTCGCAACTTGGCCCCCAACAGCTTCTGCTTCACTACGACCCGACACGCGGCCATGGGCTTGATGCCTTGCGAGCCCATGCCGCGCTGGCCAGCGCCTTCTCCGCCGCGACGACGCTCGAATGCGTGGTTGCCTGCGATGGCGATCTCGATGCCGAACTCTCCGCAGTCGCGGCGATGGTGCGCCAGGCGGGTTTGCGGCTCGACGCCATCGCGGTCTCGCCTTCGGTCGACCGGCAGTCGACGCCGCCGGGCAGCGCCTGGCCGGCCTGCCCGGCGCTGGAAGACGTCTATGCCGCGGCACGCCGCGCCTTCCCCGGCATTCGCCTCGGCGGCGGCATGTTCAGCTATTTTACCGAACTCAACCGCAAGCGTGTTCCAGCGGCGCAGCTCGATTTCATCACCCATTGCACCTGCCCGATCGTGCACGCGGCCGACGACCTCAGTGTCATGCAATCTCTGGAGGCCCTGCCTTTCATTACACAGTCGACACGGGCGATCTTTGGGGCAAAACCCTACCGTATCGGCCCCTCGACCATCGCCATGCGGCAGAATCCATATGGCGGGGCGACCAAGGACAATCCCGACGGGCAACGCATCGCCATGGCCAATCGCGATCCGCGCCATGTCGGGCTGTTCGCGGCGGCCTGGACGATCGGCTATGCCGCGCGCGTGGTACCTGCCGAGCTCGAGCTGCTGACGCTCTCGAGCTTCGCCGGATCGTTCGGTGTGCTGGCGCGGGCCGGCGACGCCATCGAGGAAGGGACGCCGCGGCCGATCTTCCACGCGGTCAAGGGTCTCGCTGCGCTGGCCGGCCAGACGCACATCGCTGCGCGCTCCAGCGACGAGAACCGTGTGGCGGTGCTGGCAGGCCGCTCTTCGACCGGCGCGATCACGGCGTGGCTGGCAAACGTCACCCCGCACGATGTGCCGATCGACGCCTCCGAGCTTGTCGGCGAAGCGGCAGGGCCGGTCACCGTCTGGGGCGAAGCGGGTGAACGCACGCTTGTACCCGATGCGGTTCCAGGGCGCTTCACCATGCCGCCCTACGCTATCGCCAGGATCGGCTGAGCGAAGCTATTTCTCCGACGTCAGCACATAGAGGGCGCGCGAGCGTTCGAGGTGTTTGATCATCGCCTTCTCGGCGCCCTCGGCGTCCTTCTTCTCGATGCGGCCAATGATCTCTTCGTGCTCGGTCAGCGTGAACTTTTCCTTGCCGGTCCAGATCAGCATCTCGGTGTGGTATTCCTTCAGCCAGCCGAGCATCGCCTCGCTGACCGCGACATAGATCGGATTGCCCGATATCGCCGCGATCTGTGTGTGGAAGCGCATGTCGGCGGATATGAAGGCCTCGGCATCGCCGCGCGCGGCGCGCTGCTCGGCCACGATTGCCTTGAGCCGCTGCACGTCCTCGGGCGTGGCCTTCTCGGCCGCTTCCCGGACCATGCCGCGCTCGAAGAAGATGCGCGCACTCTTCAGATGCTCCAGCGTGTCCTTCGACGACGACAGGATGATCTTGGCCGCGCCGTCGACCTGCTTGATGATCGACTTGGCGGTCAGTTGCAGCACCTTGGCGCGCTCGCCATGCGAGATGGCGACGAGCCCCATATTGCTTAGCGCCTGCATGGCCTCGCGGATTGCCGGCCGGCCGACCTCGAAGCGCTCCATCAACTCGCGCTCGGACGGCATATCGTCGCCCGGCTGCAACTCGCCGCTGGCGATGAGGCGCTTCAGCCTGACAAAGACTTCGTCGGAAAGCTTACGTCGGATGATCGGTTCCGAACGGTTCATCGCAGCGAATCTCCCTTGACCCAGTCCCAATCTAGCATTGCGGCGGCGATCTCCGGAATGCCTGCCGCCGACGGGATATTGCTTGCAATGCTTATGTACTCATTATACCAGATTTACTATTCAGGGAATTGATTTCCTGCCATTCGACCTCGGTATGACCGGCCATGATCGTCCTCACCTATCGCATCGAGACCTCGGGGAGCGTCGAGGCGCTGGCCGCCAAGATCGCCAGCGACCAGTCGACCGGCACCTTCGTCGCGCTGCCCGGCGAGACCGAGGAGCTGAAGGCGCGCGTGGCGGCGCGCGTGCTGGCGATCCGGCATCTGCCCGAGGCCGCGCCCCCATCGATCCCTGAGGCGGGTCCCGGCCCGTTCAGGCGGGCCGATGTCGATATCGGCTTTCCCTTCGACGCCATCGGCACCGACCTTGCGGCGCTGATGACGATCGCGATCGGCGGCACGTTCTCGATCAGGGGCCTGTCGGGCATTCGGGTTATCGACATGAAGCTGCCGGAAGAATTCAGGGGCGCGCATCCAGGCCCGCAATTCGGTGTCGCCGGCAGCCGCCGGCTGACCGGCGTCGAAGGGCGGCCGATCATCGGCACCATCGTCAAGCCGGCGCTGGGCTTGAGGCCGCACGAGACGGCCGAGATGGTGGGCGAGCTGATTGAGGCCGGCGTCGACTTCATCAAGGACGACGAGAAGCTGATGAGCCCAGCCTATTCGCCGCTGTCGGAGCGGGTGAAGGCGATCATGCCGCTGATCCTCGAGCATGAGCAGAAGACCGGCAAGAAGGTGATGTACGCCTTTGGCATCTCGCATGCCGATCCGGACGAGATGATGCGCAACCACGATATGGTGATCAAGGCCGGCGGCAATTGCGCGGTGGTCAACATCAACTCCATCGGCTTCGGCGGCATGGCTTACCTGCGCAAGCGCTCAGGCCTGGTGCTGCATGCCCACCGCAACGGCTGGGACATCCTCACCCGCCATCCCGGACTCGGCTTTGATTTCAAGGTTTGGCAGCAGTTCTGGCGGCTGCTCGGCGTCGACCAGTTCCAGATCAACGGCATCGCCTCGAAATACTGGGAGCCAGACGACTCCTTCATCCGCTCCTTCGAAGCGGTGACGACGCCGCTGTTTTCGCCCGAGGATTGCGCGCTGCCGGTGGCGGGATCCGGCCAGTGGGGCGGGCAGGCGCCGGAGACCTACGCGCGCACCGGCCGCACGGTCGACCTGCTTTATCTGTGCGGCGGCGGCATCGTCAGCCATCCGGACGGGCCGGGCGCCGGCGTGCGCGCAGTGCAGCAGGCGTGGCAGGCGGCGGTCGAGGGCATTGCGCTCAACGAATTCGCCAGGAGCCATGCCGAGCTGGCGCGCTCGATCGAGAAGTTCGGCGACGGCAAGGCGGCCTGATCATGCAGAACCTGCTCCTCAGTTACTATGGCGACGACCTCACCGGCTCGACTGACGTCATGGAGGCGCTGGAGCTCGGCGGCGTGCCGACTGTGCTTTTCATGCGCAAGCCGGATGCCGGCCTGCTGGCGCGCTTTGCGCATTGCCGTGCCGTCGGCCTTGCCGGCACCAGCCGCAGCGAGTCCCCGCAATGGATGGACACGCATCTCAAGGACGCGTTCACCTGGCTGAAGTCGCTTGAGGCCGAGATCTGCCACTACAAGGTCTGCTCGACCTTCGATTCCAGTCCCGTGATCGGCAGTATCGGGCGGGCGGCCGAGATCGGCCGCGCCGTGTTCGGGCAGGGCTGTGTGCCGCTGGTGGTCGGCGCGCCGCAGCTCAGGCGCTACACCGCCTTCGGCCATTTGTTCGCGGCCTATCAGGACCGCTACTACCGCATCGACCGCCATCCAGTGATGAGCCGCCACCCGGCGACGCCGATGGACGAGTCCGACCTGCTTGTGCACCTGTCGCGCCAAACCGATCTCAAGTCGGATCTGCTCGACCTTGCAACGCTGCGGTCGCCCAACCGGGCCGCCGCCTTCGACAGGCTGGCTGCGGGCGCGGCGCTGCTGCTCGTCGACATCGACAGCCCCGAGAGCCAGGCGCTGGCCGGCAAGGAAATCTGGCGCGCTCGCAAGCCGGGCGGCTATTTCGTCGTCGGCTCGTCCGGCATCGAATACGCGCTGCTCGCCGAATGGGCGCAGCCCGCAGCCCCAGGCGAGGGCGTCCGCTTCCCGCCGCCGGGCGCCGCCGACCGCATCGCCGTCGTTTCGGGGAGCTGCTCGCCGACTACGGAACGGCAGATCAGGCACGCAATGGGCGACGGCTTCGACGGCATCGAGGTCGACCCGGTCGAGCTGGTGTCCGAACAGTCCGACCAGGCCATCGCGCGCGCGACAGCAGCCGGCAAGGCCAGCCTCGAGGCCGGACGCAGCGTCATCCTCTACACAGCGCTTGGGCCAGCAGCCGATCGCGGCGCCGAGATCGACCGGCAGGAGGGCGCCCGCCACAAGCTCGGACGCGGGCTCGGCGAGCTGCTGCGCGCCTTGACCGTGGAGCAAGCGTTGAAGCGTGTGATCATCGCCGGCGGCGATACCTCCAGCCATGCGCTTGGCCAATTGGGCGTCGACGCGCTGACGGTGCGCATGCCGCTACCGGCGTCGCCGGGCTCGCCGCTCTGCGTCGCCCATTCCGGCATCGCGGCGGTCGACGGGCTTGAGGTCGCGCTGAAGGGCGGGCAGGTCGGGACCGACCGCTATTTCTCCGCCATTCGCGACGGTCTCGGCGGTTGACAGGCAGGCTCCGCGCTTCCATACCAGCGGCGTCAATGTTCTCAGGGCGGGGTGAAAGTCCCCACCGGCGGTAAGGGACCCTTAGCTGGGACCCGAGCCCGCGAGCGCCTCCCGGCAACGGGAGGGTCAGCAGATCCGGTGCGATTCCGGAGCCGACGGTCACAGTCCGGATGAAAGAGAACGAAACGGTGAATGGTCCCGCTCGCGCGGGGCTCAATGGCCGTGTCGTGCGTCCTGATTCTGGTTCGAAACGGAAGGATGGACCCATGAATCAGCATTTCCCCAAAGACCAACATAGTCACCGTGTCGCCGTCATTCGGGCGCGCTGGCATGCCGATATCGTCGACCAGTGCGTCGCGTCGTTCGAGGCGGAGCTAGCCGTGCTTGCCGGCGGACGCTTCGCCGTCGAGGTGTTCGACGTACCCGGCGCCTACGAGATCCCACTGCACGCCAAGACCCTGGCCGAGACCGGCCGCTACGCCGCAATCCTCGGCACGGCCTTCGTCGTCAATGGCGGCATCTACCGCCACGACTTCGTGGCGAGCGCGGTGATCGACGGCATGATGAATGTGCAGCTGTCGACCGGCGTGCCGGTGCTCTCGGCGGTGCTGACGCCGCACAATTATCATGACAGCGCAGAGCATCACCGCTTCTTCTTCGAACACTTCAAGGTCAAGGGCCAGGAAGCGGCCAAGGCCTGCGTCGAGATTCTCGCGGCGCGGGAGCGCATCGCCGCCTGAAGCGTTTCACACTTTTCCTGGAATTGCTCTAAAAGCCTGTAGTATCTCAAAAATACTGAAATCGGGAGGATGTCGTGCAGACCAAGAAGATCATCAACGACGGCAACCGCGCCGTTGACGAGATGCTGGAAGGGATCCTCGCGGCGCATCCCGCTCACCTCAGGAGCGTTGACGGCAGCCCGCGCTCTATCATCGCCCGCAACGGTCCGAGATCCGGCAAGGTCGGGCTCGTCATCGGCGGCGGCTCCGGCCACGAGCCGACCTTTCTCGGCTTCGTCGGCAAGGGGCTGGCGGACGCAGCCGCCATCGGCAACGTCTTTGCCTCGCCGCCACCCGATCCGATCCTGGAATGCGCCAAGGCGGCGAGCGGCGGTGCCGGGGTGCTGTTCATGTACGGCAACTACGCCGGCGACGTGATGAACTTCGACATGGCAGCCGAGATGGCGGCGATGGACGACATCGAGGTGCGCACCGTGCTGACTACCGACGATGTCGCTTCGGCGCCGCGCGACCAGCGGGGAAAACGCCGCGGCGTCGCCGGCAATTTCTTCATCTTCAAGGCCGCGGGCGCGGCCTGCGACCGCATGCTTTCATTCGACGAGGTCGAGCGCATCGCCCGCAAGGCCAACGACCACACCTTCACCATGGGTGTCGCCTTGTCGCCTTGTTCGCTGCCGCAGACGCGGCGGCCGAATTTCGAGATCGGCGCCGACGAGATGGAGGTCGGCATGGGCATCCACGGCGAGCCCGGCATCGCGCGCGGCGCGCTCAAGAGCGCCGATGCTATCACCGACGAGATGCTGGATAGGATTCTCCCCGAAATGGCGCCGTCACGCGGCGACAATGTAGCAGTGCTCGTCAATTCGCTCGGTTCGACGCCACTGATGGAACTCTACATCATGAACCGTCGGCTCAAGCAGAGGCTCGACGATATCGGTGTCTCGGTGCACGCGACCTGGGTCGGCAATTACTGCACCTCACTGGAGATGGCCGGCGCCTCCCTAACCTTGGAGCATCTCGACGGGGAGTTGCAGACGATGCTCGACCATCCTTGCGACTGCGCGATGTTCAGGGCCGGCTGAGGAGTTTGCCATGACCTCGATCGGGTCGCCTGAACTGAGCAAGATGTTCGACGCCATCGCCGCCGCGATCGCGGCGGACAAGGACCGGCTCTGTCAACTCGACGGCGTGATCGGCGATGCCGATCACGGCATCGCCATGGAGCTCGGCTTCAACGCAGCGCGCGACGCGGTTGCCGGCCTCGATCTCGCCGCGACCGACCCGACAGCTCTGCTCAACACGGCGGCGAAATCATTCCTCAATGCGGTCGGCGCGTCGTCCGGGCCGCTCTACGCAACTGCCTTCATGCGCGGCGCCGCCGCCGTCAAGGGCAAGACGAAGCTCGGCGCCGACGATGCCATCGCCATGTTCCAGGCGATGGCGCAGGGCATCAAGGATCGCGGCAAGGCCGAGCTCGGCGAAAAGACCATGGTCGATGCCTGGCAGCCAGCGGCCGAAGCCGCTGGTGCCGCGCGGGCTGCTGGCAAGAGCCTCGCAGACAGTCTTGCCGTGGCACTTGCCGCCGCCGAGGGCGGCGCCGAAGCCACCAAGGACATGATCGCCGCCAAGGGCCGTTCCTCACGCCTCGGCGAGCGGTCGCTTGGCCATGTCGATCCAGGCGCGGCCTCGGCCGTCACGGTCATCGGCGCAATGGCGCAGAGCTTAAACAGCGCAATTCCAGGAAAAGTGTGAAGCGGTTTTCCGTCCGGACTTGCGTCACAACAAGCAGCGTTAGCGCTTTGCCTCGTCGAGGCGGTTGATCGCCTGGACGTTGCCGGCCGATGGTCCCTTCTCGTCGAATTCGGAAGCGAGCCAAGTGTCGACGATCGCCTTGGCAAGCTCCGGCCCGATGACGCGGGCGCCCATCGTGATGATCTGCGCATTGTTGGATTTGGCCGCGCGTTCCGCTGAATAAGTGTCATGGGTGAGTGCCGCACGGATGCCCGGCACCTTGTTGGCCGAGATCGAGACGCCGATGCCGGTGCCGCAGAACAGGATGCCGCGGTCGTTCTTGCCGTCGACGATCGTCTGGGCGAGGTTCTGCGAAAGGTCGGCGTAGTAGCCGGGCTGGCTGAGATCGCAGACGGTAAGGCCAGGCTTGGTGGCGAGGTGCGCCGCGATCACGTCGAGGAGCGGCTTGCCGGCGCTGTCGGCTCCGATGGCTATCTTCATGGTTCTTGTCCCTCCTTTGACTGAAATGTGATGTCGATCGGATTCAGACCGCTGCCGAGGCGCGCCGCAGGATGTCGATGTAGCCTTCGGCCTGCCAGGCGGAGCGGCCGATGAACAGGCCATCGACATTGGGCTGGCCGATCAGTTCGCCGGCGTTCTGCGGATTGACGCTGCCGCCATAAAGCACCGGCGGCGTTGCGAGCAGCAGGGCAGTGGCCACTCTCTTGATCAGCGCCTGCTGCTTGTCGGCATAGTTGGAACTGGCTGGGATGCCCTTGTCGCCGATCGCCCAGACCGGCTCATAGGCAAACAGAATCCTGGCTGACTTTGCTTCTCCCTCCAGGAACTGCAGCGCGCCTTCGACCTGCGCCGTCAGTACCGCATCGGCCCTGCCGCTCTCGCGCTCGGACAGCGTCTCGCCGACGCAGATCAGCGGCACCAGCCCGTGCCTCACCGCCGCCGCCGTCTTCAGGCCGACAGCGTGGTCGCTCTCGCCGAAATGCTCGCGCCTTTCGCTGTGGCCGAGCTCGACCAGATCGAGGCCGCAATCCTTGAGCATCGGCGGCGAGATCTCGCCGGTCCAGGCGCCATTGTCGGCCCAATGCATGTTCTGCGCGCCGACCTTGATGTGCGTTGACGACAGCGCCTTCTTGACTTCTCGCACCGCCGTGAAAGGCGGGATGACGAAGAGCTGGATGCGTTTGTCGAAGCCAGGAGTGAACGCGGCGATCGCTTCGGCGAAAGCGAGCGCTTCAGCAAGCGTCTTGTTCATCTTCCAGCTTGTTCCGACCCAGTACGTCACGCCGCTGCGCTCCTGATGTTCAATCTTTGTTGTCGACAACCGTCAGCGAAATCGCCGCGGCTTCCAGTTCTTCGCGCGCGGGCGGCTCCAGCTCGCCGCCGGTGAAGACGATGTTGAACGCCTTGAGGTCGGTGAGGAAGTGCAATGCCGTGCGGCCGAATTTGCCATGATCGACCAGCAGGTATTTGCGCGCCGCGGCCGCCATCATCAGCCTCTTGGTCTGCACGACCTCCTGGTCCTGGTGAAATGCCGCAGCGCCGTAGATGGCCGACGACGAGAGAAAGGCGACATCGGCGCGAAGCGACCGTAGCGTCTCCTCTGCGATGAGGCCGAAGAAACCGTGGAATTTCTTGCTGTACTGGCCGCCAAGCGCGATCAAGGTGATGCCGCTGAGCCCCGACAGCTCCTGTATGACGGCGAGGTTATTGGTGATCACGGTCAGCGGGCGCAACTCGGCCAAATGCGCGGCTATGCCACCGGCCGTCGAGCCATCATCGATGATGACGGTCTGGCCGGGCTCGATCATCGCCACGGCCGCCATTGCCAGGCGGCGCTTCTCGTCGCCCGCCTGTTTTTGGCGGTAGCGGAAATCGCTCTCGAACAGGCCGCTCGACTGGATCGTGGCGCCGCCACGCAGCTTGCGCAGAAAGCCGCTTTCCTCGAGCTCGTCGAGGTCGCGATGCACGGTCATCTTAGAGACGGCGAAACGCGAAGCGAGATCGTCGACGGAAGCCGTGCCGGCCTCCATCAGGAAATCCATGATGCCTTGTCGGCGGTTGTCGATTTTCATTGCAGGCGCCTTCGAAACGCGTCTTCTATATCACATCAATATCCAATGAAGATATCAGTTTTTTTGTGATAATGTGATATTATTCGCAATATTTATGTGATTTTCACGGTCGGGCAATGAGCGTAAGGCAACGCAGCCCGCTGGAGAAGGTTTCGAAAAAGATGAGCGGAACCTAATATACAGCTCATGCTTATGGAAAAATGAGCACACGGGGAGCCAATTTTCTCGAGCGTTGGATGGCTGAGCATCTGCCCGAAGTGGTCACGGATGACCCTGCCACGATAAGCGATCTGACTGACCAAGCTATGGAAGCTGCGGACCGGGAGGGCATTGAGGTCAGCGAGATCTATGAGGAAGTCGGCAGCGTGTTCGAGGTTATCGCCCACGCGATGCAGCACCGCGGTGGCAGTTTGCCCGAGACTGATCTCACCGAACTCGACCTACTCGCCGGGAGACTCTCGCGAGAAGCGAATCTCACGGAAGCACAGACTCACGATTTGATCGAGCGCTTCGGCACGGATTGGGAAAAGCTCCTCAACGAAGCTTATTTCCTGAAAGAGCTTGAAGCCGGCAGGCGTCAGGAATAAATCCCTCATCGGTGCGGCGACCCCATTTACGAGGATCGCCACGATGTCAAACAAGTATCCCTTTTCGGAAGGCACGCTCGGCGACAAGCTTGCGGCCCGCACGGGCTTGTCAGTCCACTGCTTCGGCTGCCAGCGTCGCGCCGTCCTCGATGTCGCCGAGCTGGCCAAGCGGTTCGGGCGGGATCAGCCTTGCCTTCATTGGGATCTGCTGAAGATCATCTAGTGCAGCGAATGCCGCGCCGCCGGCCGTGACGATCGAAATCTCCAATTCACCAACCATGCCGTAACGCCGGAGCAGCGGAAGGGCTGGACGGCTTGCCCGTAAGCGGCCCGACAGTTCCGCGCCACGCTCCATTCCATCTTGACCTGAGGAAGCGCATGCAAATTTCGAGCTGAGACACCACCCGGCATTCATAAGGACTCGCGAGATTAATCGCGTAGGGATATAATCCTCTCCGTTCGCGGGGAATTGTCTTCGCCCCCGCCAATGTGTGAGGGGAATCATGGCGAATTCAAAATCCCTATCGGCATTGGATGTCGAAATCATCAAATCAGCGTTTCACAAAGAGGCTCAGGGCCTGCCCGAGAGCCAATGGCGAGAACTCGCCGCGCAACTGATCCAGACCTTTACCGGCTTGTCAGCTGTCGATCCGCAGTTGGTGGAGTGGATTATACGGAAGTAAGTCTCATGCCTCGCCGCGAAACTCTCGTGCAGATGGCAGAGCGCCACGTCCGGGAAGGCGAGGCAATAATCGCCCGCCAGCGCGCTCTCATCAAAACGCTTGCACGGGATGGTCATTCGACAGACGAAGCCGAAGAATTCCTGCGCAAGTTCATCGAAACGCAAGCGGAGCACGTCGCCCGGTTGGAGCGGCTGATAGGTCCGGCTGATTCGAAATCGCCCCAGCGCTGACCGGGGACCGGCGCCAGCTCTAGTACTGGCGCGCCTAGCTGTACCAATACGAAACAAGTCTAGATCAACAAATGTCGCCGATCGCGGTTTCGGAACAAAGACTGAATTAGTCCGTTCTAAAATATCTGCAATATTTCTAATGGAGGATGTTATGTCGGACGGACCTACAGTGGTAAACTCGGGCAGTGGCGGCGCAGCAGTTGCAATTGTCCTTGCAATCTTAGCCATCGTCGGGCTGCTGTTCTTCACGGGCGTCATTAACCTCAACGGCAATGGCGGCCCCAAGGAGGTCAGCGTCTCCGTAAACGCGCCGAAGGTGGAAGCGCCTTCCGTCGCCAAGCCTGCGGCACCAGCGCCCAAGCCCGCGACCGGCGGTTAGAGCTGCAACGGCTTGTCGAAGCGCAGCAACCGTGCTCGGGCGCGGATCGGCTGTAGCCCCGCTTTCTATATTTCTCACTGCCATTCCGGAAATCTCTGCCGCCTGCGCGAGTTCGTTTTGCGTCCATCCAAGCATTGTACGGGGGGTGCGGATTTGTTGCCGGGTGATCAAAAAAGTTATCCTCCTGGGTCTGCCACCGGACCCATGCCTATCGTCGCGAAAACCTCCGTCGTACAAACGAAGGATCGCTGCCTTACGGATTCATAGGTCCGCCTTGCCACCGGTCGCTGAAACTCGTCGGGCGCTCCCGTCGCCGCTGGTTCATCCGCAGTCAGCGACGGGTGCCGGAACGATCGGCTGAAGAGGAAATGCCGATCTTCTCTCAGCAAACTAGCGCGATGTGCGGCTGACATCATCCTTCAAAGGGAGGAACGATGTTTGCTTGGAACCTCCAAGCACGCCTGACGCCGGAGTAGCGCAAGGGCTGGACACCTTGTTCATAAGTGGCCCGACGGGCCCGCGCTCCGTTGGTGTGCGTTGGGTTGAACCGCCGAGCCGCCCAGCCGACGCTGAGTACGAACGCGGACGCCGGCTAGCGAACAATACGCCCCGGCCGAAATAGTAGGCACGTATCCAAAAGGACGAACGTGGGAGTAGCCGACGGGCCTGTCTCATCTCGGGACCGAATTTGCTGGCATAAGTCTTGCGTCAGCCGAATTGCTGGCAACGGGATCTTCTTCACATGCGATTGTCTACTCAGCCTGCGCGAAAGCCAAGATCATCACCGAAATGCATATACTCAGCGCCGCTCCGGATCGACGATGTGCAAATCGACGAGAACGGCGATGTGACCGTCTCGATTATTGCTGACGACATCTACTCGAAGAATGCCCTACAGCGCTACCAGATCACGCTGACTGAAGCCGAAATCGGCATTCTTTCCCGCGGCGCCGAACGGCGCTGGCGAGCATGACGCTTGCCGACAAGCGTCGGCTTATATGCGCGACAACGAACAGCAGCGGTCCGGCGGTTCCGTTGGGTAGCGTTGGTGGATGACCGCCAAGCCTAAGCCTGCCGTTGTGAGCCAGCCGGCCTAGCCATGTATATCAGCCGCAGCTAAAGTTACGCTACCTGCGAACAGAGGACGATATGAAGAAGCCGCCGGCCGCCGACCCTCCATTGCCAGGAGTCTACCCTCGCGCGCGAGCGGGCACAGCAGGAAGCGCTCGACCGGCGAGATGAGTTAGCGGCTAGTGAAGCTTGCTCTTCGCAGGCTTAGCTTTCAGCCACCGGCAGCGGGCTGCCGAATTCTAGGCGGTGTAGACGGCGGCGCGACCGCAGCCTGCGAGTTCTTAACATTTGTAGGCGCGCCCGGCCGGCTGTGAGCGCATGATTAATTTCTTGGCCCACGTGCCGGGCCGAGCCCCCACTTCACCCGCTGGCTTCGGCCGGCGGGCTTTTTGTCGCCTTGCGCGACTAAAACTGGGCAGCCGGCAGAGTGAGCAACGATAAGAAATCGAGACGCCTATGGATCGCCATTAGCATCCTCATCGCTGGGCTTGTGCTCATCCTGCTAGTTGGCCTCGCATACGCCGTGCTGATCCAACATCCTGCCGGATAAGAAGCTTTTGGCTCCGCTGCTTGAGAGCGACCAACGCACTCTCGCCTCCGACGGGAACAGAGAGATGCAACGGCACCTACCGCCTAATGCCTTTTATCCAGAAGATCTCGACGTGCTGAAGCGCGTGTTTGACGTTCTGTGCCGCGAACGCGGTTGCCAGCCGGGCTGTCCGGATGCTGAGGCGACTGCCCTGCTACTGGTCAACTTGTTCGAGAGCGGCCGGAGAACGGAAGAGGAGCTACTTGAGGCGGTTCAGACCACCCAGGCCTACCACAAGGCAAGCTAGGCGGTGCCGGCCCAAGCGCCTCCCGACGCCCTTTTGGTGAGCAGCTCGGCCTCCTCACGTCATAACAGCAGGCAACCCCGGTGCTTGTGGAAACTCACGTCTTTATGCTCGGCGCTGGAGGTATTGCTCGGGGCTCAAAACTCAGCCGCTCCACGGTGGCAACAACCGACAGTGCCTCGGCCTCGTCGAGTAGCGTCGGGCCCTAGTGCCCATTCACCTGCTCCTCGCTCATCAGCACGCCGGGTGGGCAATGCTCCTCGATCGTCGCCCGGATCATGCGCAAGGCAGCGCGGCAAGCAGGGTCGTTTTCCATAACCAAATAAACATTCAATATTGCTAAAATGTTCCGGAACAAGGTAGCGGCCGGCGCCTTGAATCGCGTTGTGTCGGGGTTGTGCGTTGCGTCTCACTTTCATCAAACCGATGGAGCCCGAGCTGGTCGACCGGCCGCCGGCCGGTGACGGCTGGTCGCACGAAATCAAGTTCGACGGCTATAGAACCCAGCTTATCAAGGACGAGGATGGCATCCGGCTCTACACCAGGACCGGCATCGACTGACAAGCAAGTATCGGCCGACCGCGGCGGAGTAGCGTTGCAGCTGAGCCCTGTGGAACGACGGGCGGCCAAGAGCAGGTTTGTACTTGTTTTGTTCTCAACCCTGAGTCACGCTGTTGCGGCACAGGAGGCAGTGTTGCTGACATATTTTGTTGTCCAGAGTTTCAACTTCACGCCAAGGGGAGCGGTCACCGCAGGAACGGCGGTGGAGGTGCAAGATGCCGAGCATGCCTTGCGACTGGCGAAGAGCTCGCCGGGTGCTCTGCCGGTGTTGTGGCGTTCAGCCGGACCGGGGATCCTTCAATCGGCGAGTTCGATGACGCCGTTGTTCTTTATGCCACCGGGATTGTTCCGCTGCATGACACGGAAGTGTCGATAGCATCCTAAGGGTTCGAAACAAAAAAGGCTATGGACGCTTTGCGCGTCATCTCGGCGGTACAGGTAAGATTTGCTGTGCCCCGAAAGCAGTCGTTGTATTCGAAGGCGCTCGAGATCGCGCTTACGGAAAAAGCGGTCAGAAAGGCACCGCGCTAACGCCCCTTCGCTCGGCTGACCCGCCAGATGACGTTACCAACATCGTCGGCGACGAGAAGTGCGCCGGCCTGATCGACAGCAACGCCGACCGGACGGCCCATCGCCTTGCCATCATGTCCGAGGAAGCCGGTGAGCACATCCTTCGGCGGCCCGCTCGGTCTACCGTCGCGGAACGGCACGTAGATCACCTTATAACCGCTGTGTACGCTTCTATTCCATGAGCCATGCTGGCCAACGAAAGCGCCGTTGCCATAGGCCGTGCCGAGCCACGTGCGGCTGGAGAAAGCCAGTCCTAGAGAGGCGGTATGGGAGCCGAGCGCATAGTCGGGCTTGACCGCCTCCGCCACAAGATCAGGGCGCTGCGGCTTGACGCGTTCGTCGACGTTCTGCCCATAATAGCTATAGGGCCAGCCATAGAAAGCACCGTTGCGAACTGAAGTGATGTAATCAGGCACGAGATCATCGCCAATCTCGTCACGCTCGTTTACGGCCACCCAAAGCTCACCGGTTTCGGGATTCCAGGAGAGCCCGTTCGGGTTGCGCAGCCCGGACGCGAAAACCCGGGTGCTGCGGCTAGACCGATCCACCTCAAGGACGGCGGCGCGGTTCTTCTCCGCGGCGATGCCATTTTCTCCAGCGTTGCTGTTGGAGCCAACGGTGACATAGAGTTTGCGTCCGTCCGGACTTGCGATCACGTCCTTAGTCCAATGATGGTTGATGTCTCCGGCCGGCAAGTCGACGATCTTTTCCGGCGGCGCGGTTATTCGGGTCTGGCCATTGGAGTAGGGGAAAGCGACGAGCGCGTCGGTCTCGGCGACATAGAGCTTCCCTTTGGAAAGCGTCATGCCGAATGGCGAATTGAGGCCTTCCACGAAAATTCTGCGCACATCCGCAACGCCGTCGCCATTGGTGTCGCGCAGGAGCGTGATGCGGTTAGCGCTGATGGTCGCAGCGCCGGCTCGTTTCATGGCCTGGTTCATAAAGAGCTTTCTGAGGCTGAAGCCGTCGTCATGCTTGGCAGGTGCATTGGTTTCGGCCACAAGCACATCTCCGTTGGGGAGCACGTGCAGCCAGCGCGGATGGTCGAGGCCGGTGGCGAACGCCGTCACCCTGAGCCCCTTCGCCGGGGTCGGCATATCACCTTTCTGCCAGCCTGTTGCCTCCGCGACGTTGACGGTCGGAATCAGCGTGGATGTCGGTTTCGGCAGGGTAGGGTTGGGGCCGTAACCGCTTGTGGGAACCATTTTCTGAGCGGGAACGCCAGCGCAGCTGACTATGAGGGCTCCCAATCCAGCTATGATCAAGTTTTGTGAGAAGCCAGCATGCATCGAACGTCCTCCGTTCGGATTCGCCTTGCGCCTGACCGAAAACTGGCCGCCATACTGTTCCTCGACGTGGTGTCGTCAACCGACCACTTAGCGAGAGACGGGGATCAGGCATGGAGCAATACGCTGACGTCGTATTAGAACATCGTTCGCAAGGAAATCGCACCGCGGCGAGGAGTTCATGGAGCCAAGGGCAGTGGCTGCGAGAAGTGTTCCAGGCGACGGGATCGACTTGTCTTTGATCAGTGCTCTAGGTTTGGCTTCGCAGCCTGCGCTCGCGGGCAACAGCCGCTAGGTACACTGTCGGGTCCTGCTCATTCGGCTGCGCAAAAGCATTTGCAACATCGCAAGAGTTCAGGCCGAGGTCCTGAAGTTCGCGTATATTCATAGACGCAAGAGGGGCGAGTTGCGTTCGATGTGCCCAAAAACGTGGCAGCCATAGAATGGCAGAAGCCGCTACTTTCAGGAGGGCGAAAATGGGGCGGACAGCACGACTCTCGTGGTGGCGTCGCAACCCGGCTCTGTGCAGGAATTCGATGGTGGCCATGGCGTCCTCTCCTCTTGAGCCGCCTGCTATGGCGGCAGTCGCAGCCTAGGTGAGCTTGCGGGGCCAGGCCTGATATCCAGCGGAAAGATTTCCGAAATTGAGACGAAACTTGGGGGTTCAAGAATCCAATGGTCTTTAGTTGAGAGTTTCCTAATATGAGGAGATTCGGTATACCTAGGCACCCTTCAGGGGAGAACGCCGTTGAGCGGGGCCGATCAAGCGCACAAAGCTCTCATCCGGCTTGGCGCATACGCCTTCGACCGGGAGCGGGGTCTTCTTTTGGAGAACGGCCGCCCGGTCTACCTTCGCGCGAAGACCTTTTCCCTGTTGGTCTATCTGGTCGAGCACGCAAACCGTGTGGTGAGTCGAGATCAGATATTCGAGGTCGTGTGGCAGGGCCTCGTCGTAACTGACGATGCATTGACACAGACCGTCCGCGATCTTCGGAGCGTACTCGGGGAGGAGGGGGCAACCCTGATCAAGACGGTCGCAAAGCGCGGCTACATGCTCACGCTTGAGGAGGAGGCAAACGATCGAGCCGATGATTCAGCCACCGCGGACGCACAATCGAACGTTGGGCCGCGCTACTCCTCAGCTCAGCCTGAAACGCGGCCTGATGCAACGGATTTTCCAGGCGACCCTTCCTTGCGGCGTGCGTTCGAGTTGTTGGCTGATGAAAGCCGGTCGACAACGCCTCTTTTGGGACCGGCGAGATCGGCTGAAGCACAGGCTGCTCGCGTCTCCGGGCGCGACAGGCCGGCGATCGCAGTGCTGCCGTTCGCGCTCGAGGACATAGCCTCCCGGCGCCTCCATGTCTTGAGGGACGGGTTGCTGAGGGACATTATCCGCGACCTTGCCCGACTGCGAACCGTCTTCGTCATCGCAGCGAACTCGCTACAGGCTTTGTCATCCCTCGGATTGAACAGCCTGGAGGCCGCCCGGGTGCTTCGCTGCGATTATGTATGCGCCGGCAACATCACGCTGCACGGACCGACGCTGCGGGTCGATGTCGAGTTGGTCGCGGCGGCTGACGGCCGCGCGCTCTTTTCCGAAAGATTCTCGAAGCCCCTCGCATTGATCTCGCAGTTCGGGCAGGCCTTGGCCGACGAAATTGCAATGCTGATCGCGGACGAGGTCAATCTCGCGGAGCGCAACATCGCGACTGGGCGGGCTATTCACGAACTGGATGCATGGCAAGCCTATCACCGTGGCCTGGGCCACATGCACATGTTCACCGGCCAGGACAATACGGTCGCCGAGGATCTATTCAAGGCCGCGATCGACCTTGATCCGCGCTTTGCCAGTCCCTACGCGAGCCTGTCGTTCACACATTTTTTGAAAGCCTTCCTGTTTGATCCGTCGCATCTCTCCGTTGAAGGGCAACTCGCTCACGATCTTGCGGCCCGCGCCGTGGCGGTCGACCCATATGACCCTGCGGCGCATTGCGCTCTCGGGCGCGCGCTCTGGATCATGGGCGCACTCGAAGAAGCCACTGACGCGCTGGAGCGCGCAACTATCCTCAGCCCTTCCTATGCCTTTGGGCATTACGCGCGGGCCTTTACCGACGGCTGGTCAGGGGATGCAAAGATTGCCATTCAAGCAGCCGACCATGCCAGAGAACTGTCGCCGTTCGACCCCTTCTTAGGTCCCAATCAAGCGGTGCGGGCAATTTCCCTGCTGCGGCTCGGAAGAGCCGACGAGGCTGCTGCGTGGGCTCTGCGCGCTACGCTCCATCGCAACGCTCACGCCCATATAAGGCGTATTGCGGTCTTGTCGCTGACTGCGGCCGGTCGGATCGAGGAGGCGATGCATCTTGCACAGGTGGTGAACGGCGAAAGCCCGGAGAATGGAAACGAGTTGTTCATCCGGACAAGCAGAATGCGGCCCGATGATGAGAAGCTATTCCGCGACCTGGCGCGGCAAAGTGGGTTGTGCTGAGCGCAGCGAGCCCACGCGAAAGGAGGGGCAACGTGAGTGAGACCCGCAAGCTCGCGGCGACCCTCGCCGCCGACGTCGTCGGATACAGCCGGCTGGCTGGGTCGGACGAAGATCGTACGCTCGCGTAAGCCAGAGCAGCGGAATGGCTGGATGCCATGCCCATGAGCCAAAGTCGGCGGGCAGTGCCCCTCGCCGAGACGGTCAATGGGCAAATGGTTGGGCGAGTTGATGAGGTAATGGTTCCAGCTCGGGTGCGGATTTCCTTTGCCTCCGTCCATCATCAATGGATTGGCCTCGGCCCTTCAGGGCAGACGGCCTCCTGATCTTTCTGCGCCTGGCGCTGCAATCTCCGGGCATTATCCCCGAGAATGGTGAGGTCGCGTCCGGTGATTCGCATGATGTTTATCGAAGCCTTAGCAGCCATTCCCCGTACCGGCTGGCCTCCGCTTATTGTCCCCAGAGTGTAACCAGCTCCGTCAGGACGCCATAAGTAGGTGAATTGCCACAAGCTCGATGATCAGCACAACGGAGCACACCGCGCCACCAAGGGCATAGCCTCGCCAATACTGACGAACATCCTGATCGGTTTGAAACGTTTCTATCCAAGGCTCGTCAGGGGCAATGCCAAGGCAAATGGGGATGGGCATCGTGGTCGAGACGATTGTATCAGGAGCTAAAGCAGATCGACCCGACATGCAGGCGGCCCTCTCGACTGCACCGGCATATTAGTCCTTGCTAACTAATAGCGATAGCCCTTTGTTGATTGTGTAAAACGATATACCCGTGGCACCTGGCCACAGGCAGGCGTGCAACAGCGGCCTCTGACGGTTCGCCTAAGTAACGACATCGCCGGCGCTCGGCGGCCGGGCCTTTTTTTGTTAGCCTAACTTTCGCGCGGACCATCGCGCGGTCTCGATGTCGTCACGGGAAATCCCGATATCACTAAGCATCTCAGCCGGGGACCCGCTCAGGTCGTCTGTTGCCTTCAATAGCGCCCTCTGATCGGCTCGGCGACCGAGCCAATCCACAAGGGGACCAGCTACGACAATCGGAAGCTTCACAAGCAAAGGGAGGTTCACAAACATCGGAAAACATCCTTCACCGCCAACGGAACACACACCGCAAGGTAGGTCGCTTCCCCGATCCGTCTGTGACAAAACTCACGTACCTAACAGATGCGCAGCGATCAGTGGCATCGCATCGACACTGCTCCGGTTCCTAGTGGTCGGGCTTTTGCAGTCGCCCTAGGGAAACCGGCAACGGTGTTTCGCTAAGGTGCGTGCCTTGCTCGATGCCTTCAGCGTTCACCTTCCACTTCACGCCTACACATTCCAACCGGTCACCAGTGCCGCTTCGGGCATCGCTTGCTTAGCTGCTGCAAATGGAGTGTTCTGACCAGCTTACGGCTCATTCTTGACGGCTGCTGACGATGAAGAGTCGTGTTCAAGCAATTCAGCTCGCTGGCGAGCGGCGCCAGGTGATTGCACTCTTCTACGACGTGTTTGGATCGACAGAGTTGCTGGAGCGCAGTGATCCGGAAGATTTTCCGGTTTGATGGCAGAATTTCACCGCGTGTCCGAAAAGGTCATCCAGCGTCATGGCGGGTTCCGCCGGATTTCCAAGAAGCTTCCGAGGTAAGCTGGTCGAAGGTGCGCAGCGAACTCGGCTACCGACATTTGGTGCACCTCGCGGATGTTTTCGAAGGATGCGCATTGGACAGCCGGATGACGTCTGAATGGACAGCGAAGCTCGGGGTGGGCAGAGTCTGTGCGGCGGTTGGCAGATGAATTTTTCCCCAGGACGGAGCATTTCCCTGAGGAAGCACGTGCTCAACGATGAGAAGCCGCACCCTTCGCGGACGTGCTTGGTGGCCGTTGAAGTTCCGCGCTAAGAGTTGCGATTTCATTTCACAGATTAGCATTCGCTAATATGACGGGGGACTACATTCCATGGTGCAGTTGCAGTGGTCTTCGGACGAGAGATAGAAGTCGTCGCTGGTGACCAGGGATGATGCGAGGGGTCGCCTTCGCTGACCTACTCCCTGAAGCTGGCGAGACAGTAACAGCTGCGGGTTAGAACGTCGTCTGAGCATTGTAGGAAGAAGCGGTAATCATTTATTCCCTCTCACAGATGTATTCGGTAGACAGATAGTTAAGACCAATAGGAGGCCACATAAATTCATATTGATGTTTCAGATATTTGCATTCGGCCTCTGAAACCAACACCTTGGGAGGAAAGCCATTGTCATGACTGCCGGCTACTACAGTGCCGTCGAAATTGAACAGAAGGGTAATTAAAAGATACGGTTCCATCGCCCCGCTAATCTCCCTGACATGGTTGGGAACCACAGAGTCTCGCGATGTCGGGATCCGCCGCCGCAGACGCTTGCGCTGACACATGAAGAGCAAGAGCGATGATGAGTCTGGTGGGACTCATGTCGTCCTCCTTCCAATCCGGTGCTGCTTGAATCGCTTGGATGCGAGCGCCGAATTGGCTATGCTAAGGGAGCGCGTCAGGGGCGTGAAATGTCCCGAAAGACTCCTGAAATTGACCCGAAATCTGCTGAAACGATCACTTTCGGCGGTTTTGTTTTCCTGACGAAAAAGGGAGAACTCCGGACCGTTGAAGGCAAAGCGGTCGATCTTCGCAGCCAGTCCACAGAGGTGCTCTCAGCACTCGCGGCGCGCTCGGGCGAGATCGTGTCCAAGGATGCGCTGATGCAGGCGGTCTGGCCCGATACCTTCGTTACCGAAGACAGCCTTACGCAATGCATTGCCGACATTCGCCGCGCGTTGGGCGAGGACGCGCACGCGATAGTGGAAACCTTCCCCAAGAGGGGCTACAGGCTGAATGCCGATCCGCCGGCAACTGCTCCAAGCGCCGCCGCCGGCACGGGAGGAGCCAGGTCACGATTGCCGCGAGCCGGCTTCATTCTCGCTACGATCGTTTTCGTCGCGGCAGCGATCGGTGCGTACCACGGAGCCGAGATGTGGCGAGCCCCTCCGGTTCGTTCCAGCGACATGCCGAGAATTGCCGTCCTTCCCTTCGATGACATGAGCACAGGTGCCGATAAGGGATATCTCAGCGATGCCGTTGCCGACGGGGTCATTACCGAGCTGGCGCGGAGCAAGACTTATGCCGTCATCGCCCGAAACTCGAGCTTCAGGTACCGTGATAAGCCCACCGACGCCAGGCAAATCGGAGATGACCTTGGTGTGGACTACCTGCTCGAAGGCAGCCAGCAGAAGATCGGAGATCGGCTGAAAGTGACCGCCCAATTGCTGGATGCACATGATGGATCACATGTCTGGGCCAATTCCTACGATCGCGAAATCGGAGATCTTTTCGTCGTCCAGGAAGAAATCATCCGCACGCTTGCGGACCGGGTCGGGCACAGGATCGAGCGCGCCTGGCCTGAGAGCAACTCTGCCCGGGTCAGCGCGCTCCACTATCACCTGATGGGACTTTCCGAGCTCGACAAGGATTTCTCTGCTGCGGGGAACGATCTGTTCCGGCAGCTGAACCTGAAGGCGATCGAAGCGGATCCGAACTCGCAATTCGGCTATATGGCGCTGGCCTTTTCCTATCGCAATGACGCGGTATTCGGGTGGCACCGGCAGGAATACACCTTCGACGAGGCTTTGAAGCGGGCCGCCTGGTACGCCGACAAGGCTATCCTGCTCGCTCCTGAAGACGCCGACGCCTATTATGTTCGCGCCCGCGTTCATACCGAAGCCGGCGAGCTGGATCAGGCCCTCGCACGGTATGAGCAGGCGATCGCCCTGAACCCCAGCAAATCGGAGATCCTCGAGGCCAGCTCGGCTCCTCTGCTCCTCGTCGGCCGCATCGACGAAGCGATCGATCGGATCAAGCAGGCCATGGGTATCGATCCTTTCTACCCTGACTGGTACCATTGGGACATGGGCTGGGCACTCTACGAAAAGAATGATTGCGGGGCTGCGCTGACGGAGATGCGGAAAATGGCCAGTATTCCGAGCGGCGCGCACCGAATGCTTGCCGGGATTTTCGCCTGCCTGGGAAAGGACCGGGAGGCAAAGGAAGCGCTTGCGGCTTTCCTAAAAGATTCGCCCGGCGATACCATTCGCGAACAACGCAAGAAATGGGAGAAGCTATACACCGACCCCGTTCGGTTCGAACGCTGGGCCGCACATATGCGCATCGCGGGATTACCGGAGTGACGGCTGTCGGTGTGACCCGGTCGGACGGCGCGACTAATGTCCTGGAAGGCTTGGATTGCGCCCTTCACCGCGCCAAGGCAATTGATAGCAATCCCAGGTGACGAACGCGCACTGCACCGGCCTCGACGCCACCAGGAAGCTCTCCGGCGCGTCGCTGCCGTTAAAGCGAATTCGTTGGCCGTGGACCTCGATCGTGTCGCCTTCGATGACAGAGGCGACGCGTTTGCCAGAGAGCCGCCGTTGGCGTATTTGCGAACGGCACACTTGTCAGTCAGGCAGGCCGGCCTTGCGCATGCCGTCGACGAAGTATTGGACCACGACCAAATGGCGCGCCGGCTGGGAGGCAGCCCACCGTCCTAGGGAAAACTGGGAGTTATTGGCCATAAAGATGTTAGCCTCTCGACGCGCTTCGCGGTCGCGATCGACCAGCGCAAGCGCGGCTGCGAGCACCTTCCTTGAGCCCGAGCGATAGGTCGACTCACTGCGCAGGGTGTCGATTGCCGCATCATACCGGCCAGCAGCGTAGTGGACCATTCCCAAGATCCAGAAATACCAGCCGGCTGGGTGCGGATTAAGCCGAAAGGCTCTGAGGATCATGTCGGTTGCCTCAATGATGCGGCCGTCCCACATAAGCATTTCGGCACTCATAACAAGGGTATCCGCGTGATTGGGATCGAGCGCAAGGGCAGCGGCGAAAGCGGCTTCCGACTCCGCCCAACGACGCTCATAGGCCTGCAGGTAGCCAACCACCCAGTGATTGCCAGCGTCGTTCGGGTCGAGCTCTACGGCGCGAAGCGCAAACGCGATCGACTCCGGCCTCTTGGTTTCTGGCGAGCCTATGCTGTGAGCCCAATACGACCAAAGGGTGAAGGCGAGCCAGCGCATAGCTTCAGCATAACCCGGCTCGATCGTGATCGCTTCCCTCAGCAGGATCTCGCACTCGCGGATTGCTTCGGCGGATCCGGCAAGATGGGCTATGAGCGGACGCGCTCGCAAGCAGAGTTCATAGGCCTCAAGATTTTTCGGGCGGCTGCGCGCGGGCAACGTGGTAAGTCGGCCGACAAGGGCCTCGACAATTTTGCCCGTTACCTCGTCCTGCACCGAGAATATATCTTCGATGCCGCGGTCAAAGCGCTCCGCCCAGAGGTGATCGCCGCCGGTCGCGTCGATAAGCTGAACGTTGATGCGAACGCGTCCGTCGATGCGGCGCGCACTGCCTTCCAACACATAACGGACGCCAAGCTCGCGGGCGATTTGGCGGACGTCTATCGCCTTGGCTTTGTAGGCAAAGGTGGAGTGTCGCGCGATGACGAACAACCCCTCATTTCGAGACAGGTCGGTGATCAGGTCTTCAGTCAGCCCATCTGCGAAGACGTCCTGCTCGCGATCGCCGCTCATGTTGGTGAACGGAAGCACCGCCAAAGAAGGCTTGGCGGGAAGCCTCGGCGGGGTCGGTTCGATGACACTTTCGATATGATCGCCCGGCAGCGGCCGCAGACGATACACACGCACGGGCTCGGCGATATTCTTTAGTGCTTGCTCTCCCAACTCGTCAAAGGCGGCGTCGAGCTTGCGCTTCACCTGGTCGAACACGCTCGCGGAAATGCACACTTCGCCAGGCCCCGCGAGGGTTTCGAGCCGCACGGCAACATTGACACCGTCGCCATAGATGTCACTCCCCTCGACGATAATGTCACCGAGGTTGACCCCAATGCGCAAAGTTATGCGCTTGGGCTCAGGCAGTGACCTATTCGCCTTTGCTGTTTCGTGCTGCAGATCAAGCGCGCATTGGGCGGCGTTCACCGCGCTTGCGAACTCCACCAGTACTCCGTCGCCCATTACCTTTACGAGGCGCCCGTAGTACTTGGCGATGAGAGGTGCCAGGACTTCGCTGCGACGCTGCTTGAGCGCTTTGAGAGTCCCCACTTCGTCGAGCCCCATCAGGCGCGAATACCCCACGACGTCCGCGCTCATTATCGCGGCGAGGCGTCGCGGCGCGCTTTGCTTGGCCATCCGGCACCAGAACGATCGTGACTACTGCATCAGGATAGTCACGGCATGGAGACAAGTCCATAAGTGTCGCTGTTGCTTCGGCGAGCCCAGACGATCAACCAACTGATACCTTCCTCTACGACAGGATTAGAAGCGCGCCATCTGCCCACGTCGGCCTTGCACCTTCACCTCGGTCGTTCCGCCGGCCGTTCCATCATCTGGGAGCAGACATGGCCGGCTTAGCGGCAATCACAGCGGACAATTCGACGGGCGACAGTTTGCGAGGTCATACCCCCCCCCCGCAGCTACCTCCCGTGAGGCGCGGCGCACTGCCGAAGAGTGGCTACACCTTACTTGTACGAAAACTTCTCGAGCCCTTGCTTGATGCCCGCATGGGCCTCCTCGTTGCGGTGGACCATCAGAGTTGTGGCCGCTTCGGTCGCCTTGTCGGGATGGCCGCCATCGAAAGGCGGCGACGGGTCGTACTCAATCCCAAGTTGGATGGCTTGCGCGACCTCCGGCCCTGCAAGTTCGGCAATGATGCTCAATGCGAAGTCGATTCCTGCACATACGCCACCCGACGTGAAGACGTTGCCGTCTCGCACGACACGCGCCTTTTCGTGACGCGCGCCAACCAGAGGCAATAGGTCGACATAGGCCCAATGCGTCGCTGCCCGCCGCCCCTTCAGCAGTCCGGCTGCTCCAAGAAGAAACGCCCCCATGCACACCGATGTCACGTATTGTGCATGCGCGCCCTGCCGGCGAATGAAGTCGATCGTCACTGCATCGGCGAGCGCTTCCACAACGCCCGAGCCGCCCGGCACGCAAAGCAGGTCGAGCGCGGGACAAGTTTCGAAAGTGCAGTTGGGCATGATGCCAAGGCCGCGGTCACTCACGACGGGCAACATGGTCTTGGCGGCGACGTGGGTGCGCGACTGCGGGAACTTGCTGCGAGCCGAGATCGACGGCGGCGTTGCAAGCCGGCTCAGGACCTCAAACGGGCCGGTGAAGTCGAGTTGAGTGATGTTCGGGAAAATCACGAAGCCGACGTTGAACTCAGCCATGCAAATTCTCCCCTAAGTTCGTGAAGCCGACTTGGTGCCGTTGAAATCATCGCGCCTAGTCACGATGTCCGCAATGGGTCAAATTCAGCGAGACGCAGCGACTCCTTTCGACAATCGCTGGCAAGGTCGCACTGCGGACCCGAAGCGGCTGCAGGTCGAGCCGATCAAAATGAAGCTGCCCCCCCGAGTCTGTGCTATATCCCAAAGAAGGAGGGGCAAATGAGCGAGACCCGCAAGCTTGCGGCGATCCTGGCCGCCGATGTCGTCGGATACAGCCGATTGGCTGGCTTGGACGAAGCTCGGACTCTCGCGCGCCTGCGGGCGCTCCGCAGCGACCTTGTTGATCCGACCATCGCGGTACACATCGGACGAGTGGTGAAACGCACCGGTGACGGGACCCTTGTTGAGTTCCGCAGCGTGGTCGATGCCGTCCGATGCGCCATCGAAGTGCAGAACGCCATGCTCGAACGCAACGTCGGGGTGCCGCCTGATCGGCGTATCGAGTTCCGCATAGGAATCCACGTTGGCGATGTAGTCGAGGAGGGCGACGGCGACCTGATGGGCGATGGTGTCAACATTGCTGCCCGTCTGGAAAGCATTGCGGAACCAAATGGGATTTGCCTGTCGGGTGCGGCATATGAACAAGTGCGCGACAAGCTGAAGGAACAATTCGCGGATCTCGGCGAAAAAGAACTCAAAAACATTGCACGGCCGGTGCGAGTCTATCGCGTAGCCTTAGACAGTGACACCGCAACAGAGCCGATAGTGCCTGACCCTTCCGCTGGAAAACTGGCCGCACCCGACAAGCCCTCGATTGCTGTCCTGCCGTTCCAGAACATGAGCGGCGACCCCGAACAGGAATACTTCGGCGACGGGATCGCGGAAGACATCATTACGGCCTTGTCCAAGCTGCGGGGCTTCTTCGTTATCGCTCGCAATTCGACCTTCGCGTACAAAGGCAAGGCGCCAGATATCCGTCAGGTCGCGCGTGAGCTTAACGTTCGCTATGTACTTGAAGGCAGCGTCCGCAAGGCGGGTGAGCGATTGCGGGTAACTGGTCAGCTTATTGACGCCGCCAGCGGCAATCACATCTGGGCAGAGCGCTACGACCGCCCCGCCTCTGATATTTTCGCCGTGCAGGACGAGATCACTCACAGCGTTGTCGCCGCGATAGAGCCGCAGATTTACGCAGCCGAACGCCTTCGCCTTCAAAGTAAGGCGCCGGAGAGTCTCGACGCGTGGGGCTGCGTTGTCCGAGCAATGCCTTATATCTGGACATGGGTCATCCAAGACGAGGACACTGGCATCAGCCTCTTGAAGCGAGCGATTGAGCTCGATCCTCACTATGCACGCGCTCGCAGCCTACTCGCATGGGCCTTCGCCACCCGCGTAATTTCCGGCAATTTGGAGTTTGAGCCGGGCATATCCAGTGCCCTCGCGCTTGCTCAGGGTGCGATAGACCTCGATCCGGACGACCCATGGGCCCATTTTGCGGCAGGTTATATATCCGCTTTTTCAAGACGACTTGGGCCGGCGGTGGAGGAACTGAACGAGGCACTGCAGCGCAACCCGAACTTTGTATTCGCCCACATAATCTTAGGGGTAGCGTACGGCTATGCCGGACTTGCGGACGATGGCCTCCGTCAGCTCGAAATCGCACGACGATTGAGCCCCCTTGATCAAACCCAGGCAGCAAATCTTTCGGTCGAAGGGCTTTGCCATCTGGTCGCTGGACGTTACGCCGAAGCGGTAAGAGCTGAACGCCGGGCCGTACTGATGAGACCAAACTTTGGAACCGCTTGGCGCACACTCACAGCAGCCGCAGGACTAGCCGGTGATCTGGAAACCGCACGGCAAGGACTCGTCGAATGCAAACGTCTACAGCCGAATCTCAGCATCGAGTGGGTCGAGAAATACCACCCGCTGATACGGACTGAGGACCGCGCCAGATACGTCGAGGGCCTGCGTCGAGCGGGCCTGGAATAGTCCGGGCTAAATCGTGCCAGCCGACACCCCGCCGGTCTCGGTGAGGTGGTGCAGATGTCAAAGGCGCCAGATGGAAGCGTCGGCAAAGGACATCCTCCTCAGTTACTTTGTCCGGCGGGATGGTGAGCATCCATTGCGATGCCCGTCTCGGAAATCTGCTCAGCCGGAGTGACGTGCCAACTGGCTGGTCACTGAAGAAACTGCTAATATTAGTCGGGCTCACCAATCGGTCCGCAATGCATGGCGGGTTGATGGCGACAGCTGACGTCGAGGGGACGGCATGCGGATCGCAATGATGGGAGCGGGCGGCATCGGCGGATATATTGGCGCCAGGCTAGCCCAGGCAGGGGGCGACGTGAGCTTCATTGCTCGCGGAGCGCACCTCGCGGCAATGCTCCAGACTGGTCTGAGGATCCAGAGCGACCTCGGCAGCTTTGTTCTTGCGCCTGTGTCCGCGAGCAACGCCGCGGTTCATATCGGTCCCGTCGATTTGGTGATCTTTGCAGTGAAGCTCTACGACAGCGAGGATGCCGCTGCGTCGATCGCTCCGCTCATGGCCGATAACACGCGCGTCGTTACGCTGCAAAACGGCATCGATAGCGTCGAAATTCTTCGGCGTCATGTGCAGGGCGAGCGCGTGATCGGTGGCGCCACCTACCTTTCCGGTTTCATCAACAAGCCCGGCGAGGTCATTCATTCGGGCGGGCTGCCGCAGATCCTGGTCGGCGGCCAACATGATCCTGTCATAGAGGAACTGCAGGAGCTGTGTGATCGTGCCATCGGGCTTGAGCTGAAACCGGTCCCGGACATCGACGAAGTGCTTTGGGAGAAATTTGTAACGCTTTGCGCCTTCTCGGGAGGAACATCGCTGATGCGCTCGGGCATCGGTCCGATCCTGGCCGATCCGGAATCGCGTATCTTCATTGAACAGTTGCGGGATGAAGGGATGGCGGTAGCCGCAGCGGCCGGCCACCCAATGGCCGATGGGTTCCCGGGCCGCGTCGAGACAAGGTGGTCCGCGTTTCCCCCGCATGTGAAATCCTCGATGGCCAATGACCTCGAACGAGGGAAACCCATCGAGGTTGCGTGGCTTTCCGGTCGAATGCATCAACTGGGAATGAAACTGGGGGTGGCTACGCCGGGCCACTCGGCCGTGTTCCGAGCGCTCCATCTCCACGCACTGGGGACGCACGCCAGAATTCCAATCTCTGAATAACGGTCATAGCCAAAATTAATTGGGAGGACGTCATGGCAGGTTCCTCGAGCGAAACAATGCTGGTCAGGGCAGGCGACGACGCTGTTGGCCCCCAGGACATGTTCAACAAGGAACTGCAAACCTATCGCAAGATCGTTGGCGCGAATCTCATGTTCCATCGCGAGGTCTACGGCCTCCTTCGCGCTCTGCTTGTCGAGCATGCACCGGCGTCATTCCGGTTTCTCGACATAGCCTGTGGGGATGCCAGCGCCTCCGCCGCAATGCTGAGGACGATGGCGATCGGCAATTATGTCGGCATCGACTTGTCTGAGGCATCTTTGCGATTGGCGGCACGGGAGCTCGACGGTCTGCCATGTCCGGTTGAATTGCGGTGCAGTGATTTCGCCCAGGCCATGGCGAAATGGTCTGAGCCTGTCGATGTAATCTGGATCGGCATGTCGCTGCACCACCTGCCAGCCACGGGCAAGGCACAGTTGATGAGGGACGCCCGCCGCTCTCTGGGCGGCGAGGGCATGTTTATCATTTGGGAGCCGGCGCTGTTCGAGGGAGAGGAGCGCTCATCCTGGCTGGCACGATTTTCTTTGCTGCGCGACGAATGGTCCGCCGTTTCGGATGAGGAATTCGCTTCGATGGAAAGGCACATGCTTCTTGCCGATTTCCCGGAGACGGTCGGCACATGGCTCGGCATGGGCAGGGACGCCGGCTTCTCCCAGGCGGAGGAGATTTTCATGATGCCTAATAAGATGGGCAGGGTGTTTCGGTTCTCAAATTGAGTCTGAGCCAGAATAGCCGCCCTCATCTTCGACACGACAACACCACGAGATGTGCCGATCTACCGATCAAAACGTCGAATTCGTCTTGTGAACAGACCGTCGGCTTGCGGCCCCTTTCCGGCCATCGTCCGCAGATTAATCGCTTGGCCACAATGTCACCATCCAGTGCCAACCGGCACGGGTGCAGATCTTACGTTGCTGACTATCGTCCAGGGGCTTGTCCGATCGAAACGCAATCGAAACTCCGCCGCGAGTGGATCTGAAAGGCCGCAGGTTGCACGCCGAAGGAAAAACCGGCGATTTCACCCACGAGCTTGTTCCGGATTGCTTTTGCGAAGTCGGCTGTGTTTTCGACAGCGACGATGAAGCCTCCGGAACCGCCGATGACGCAGTTCTCATAATACAGTTCGACGTTGCCGGGACCAAAATTGTCGGGTGTGTCTGCTGAGTGCAACGAAATCGCCAGTCCGTTGATGGTGACGCCGGAACCAATGAGTGCGTCGCGCACCGGTGGAAGGGGCAAACCTGCATTGTTAGGTCCATCCCCGGAGACATCGATGACCATGCGGTCACCTATCGGCGAGCCTGCCAACAGCTTGCCCGCCGCCAGTAATGCTCCCGTGATCGAGGTGCCATGTCCTCTGACGATCGGCTGAACCCGCAGGGCCCCGGCGAAGCCGGCCGCGTCGTCGGGCGTGTCGAGAACGGTCCACGGCACCAGGACACGCTGCGGCGGAACGAAAGCCTAGTCCTTCAAGACTGCCGATTTTTATGTTAATGTTGAGTTGCCAATGCGCGCGTACGGCCCATTCTTCAGCAGGCCCGGAGCCCGCGATGCCCCCGGTGAATGAGACATCCTTCGAGACGGTTCTGGACGAACGCGTCCAGGTTATGCTTGACGCTTGCACGCGATGCGGCAAGTGCGTTGAGGTTTGTCCAAGCGTGGTGCCCGCCGGCATCCCGGATGCGAAGTCCGAAGACCTCATCGGTGGTATTCTCGATCTTGTCCGCACCGGCAAGGGTCCAGAGACGTCGCGCAAATGGGCAGCCTCCTGCATGCTCAGCGGAGAATGCATCAAGGCGTGCGACTACGGCGTCAATCCACGCTTTCTCCTTACGATGGCGCGGCTTAGCGTTGCGAAGTCCGACAAGGAGCTTGCTGAACGACGCCGGCAAGGCGTGGAGAGATACCGCGAAGTCAGCCGCGGCGTAGCGATGCTGTCGCGCCTGCAACTCGATACGGAGGTCCTTGAACGGTTGGGTCAAAGATCAGCGTCAGTTTCCGTGCCAGCCGAGCCGGCGGACTTTGTGTTTTACAGCGGCTGCAATGTGCTCAAGACGCCGCATATTGCCTTGCTTGCCCTCGATATCATGGATGTGCTTGGCATTAGTTACCAGGTGATGGGCGGTCCCAGCCATTGTTGCGGCATTTCGCAACTCAAGTCCGGCGACGCCGAGATGACCGGTCGCATGGGGTCGAGCTCGATGGAAAAGCTATCGCACTCCAGGTTGGGACAGGTGATCACCTGGTGTCCGACCTGCTACGTTCAATTCTCGGAAAACATCCTGCCGACAGTGGAACGACAGCGCGGCTCCCGACCGTTCCAGATGAACCCGTTCATGACGTTCCTCGGCGACCGGCTGGCGCAGTTGAGGCCGCACCTACAGCACAGGGTCGACATCCGCGTCGCGCTGCACAAGCATCCTGGCGTAGCCGGCGTCGTGGAGGCTGCCACCGAAATTCTGAAGATGGTCCCCGGCGTTGAGCTTATCGATCTGCATCAGCCAGCGGTGGGTCTGCAGAGTGTGCATGTCGGTGTGCTTCCAAAGTTCAAGCGCGAGTTGCAGCTGAGAGAGCTTGAAGCGGCGCGTGACGCGGGCGTTGATGCCCTGGTTGCGGTTTATCATTCCGATCACCGCGAACTGTGTGCGCACGAGCGCGATTGGCCATTCCGCATCATCAATATCCTAGAAGTGGTTGGTGAAAGCATGGGGTTGCACCACCACGATCGCTACAAGCAGCTCAAGGTCCTGCAAGACTCCGACCAGATCGTCAAAGAGTGCAGGGACCTGATAGCAAAGCACTCCCTTGATCCCAATGAGGCCCGTGACATCGTGGTCAGGGTGCTGCTTGGAGACCAGCCGCTTCCCCTGAGAGGCGGTCGCGAGCGAGATGCTGGTGCCGTGGCGGAGTAGCAAACTTGGTCGCTTTTCGTTCCACTAGCGGTACCCTTGGGGTTCCTAGAGCTTTTCGAACTTTCTGGGTCGCGCCTCAGCCCAAATTGCGAGTGCTTATGGACAAAGCGGGATACTAGCGTCGGTTTTTGGATACATTTGAAGGCACCGACTTCTGGCACGGGAGCCAGATAGCGCGTCAGCACGGACTCTAAGCGCGCTACGTTTTGGACGGCCGGCGCCTCAATAGTGGTCGGGAGACCAACTTGACCGTTGCCCGAAAGCAGACGTAGGCAGCACAGGGCTGACCTCGACCTCAATGCTCCTCGGATTAACCAACAACCCTATTTCGTGCCAATCCAGAGGAAGCCAAGGAGCTTTCTCCAATATGCTGATCTCGCTGACGATGTTCTTCCGGGATCCGGAGACATTCCTCACCCTGAACCATCGCGATCGACGAAGGCACACATTACCGCATTGATCGCAAGGTGCGCGGTGGTGGTTTGCCGCTCACAGCGTCGTGCGCGAACCGCCGTTCATGCGCCTTGATCTGATCACCTGCCGCAATGTGCTATCTACCTGGAGCGTTCGCTCCAGATGCAAGTGAACTCGATCTTCCGTTACAGCCTGAGCCGGAGGGCTCCCTGTTTTTGGGCAGCGCCGAGACGGCCGACACTTCAGACAACCACTTCGCCGTGGTGACCCGAGATGCATGCTACCGTGCCCTGCCGAGCCGACCGGACTTTGTCCCCGCCTTAACTGTTCCCGCCTCCTGGGGTTGCAGGCAGACCCATTCTGACCGACAGCCGTCTCGTGAGCGCACGCTTCGATGCAGCAGGTGGCAGGCGTGGCGCGCGCTACTGCCTCATTTAAGATGGCGGCGCATGATCCCGAATTGCAAAAGAGATTGTCCTAAATTAGCCCTTATTTCGGCCATCGCCTCTGTAAACATCAGGGCAACAAGTTCATCAGCGGCCTCAGTCGAGCCATCCCTGTAAACCAGCGCTTGTCTTCGCATCGTGCGGAGAAGCCAAAGGTCGATGCCTTCGCGTTCTGGGCAATTTACTCGGAGCGTCACGCCACTCTTCTCGCGCAAGACACGATCCACAGTCGTACTCAGAACTCAACGACCGTGGTCCGCGCTTGCCCATCCCGCCAAGATGGGCACTTCAATTCTGCAGGTTTTATCAAGCTTCGCCTTAACCAAAGTGAATCTGGCCGCTGAAAGATTCGCAGTGCATTGAAACTAGTCCTCCTGATCGGTGGTTCGCCGGATCATACGGGATAATACGAGGGAAATGGTGGTTGGCGAACCACACGCCGGCATTTCGCCGAAGAGCGCTGAGCAGCGTGTTCATCAAGCGGCGAACCACTTTATCTCTTTGTGTTAAGCAATTCCGGACGGAAAAGCTCTCATTCTTTTATTGGAATTGCTCTAGACCGCACTATCGCCGACGCTTTGTTGTGGCTTGTGCCTGACGCCGAAGCTGACCAAGGCGGTGCGGTCGCGCTCCTCCGCCTGCTTCTTCGACCTTACCTGCATCATGTCTTTCCAGCCGATATAGCCGATGAGCCGTTCATCCTCGCGCGAGACCACAGGCAGGTGCGAGACATTGGCGGTGAGCAGCTTGTCGGAAAGCGCGTCCAGATATTCGTCCGGATAAGCGAGCGTGATCTTGCTGCCGGCAAGCAGCTCGCCGAGGGGTGCCTTGCGATGCTTGCCGTTGCGACGCCAGCGCAGGATCGCCGGCGGATCGATGACGCCCAGCACGTTTCCTGCCTCGTTAATCACGGGGAAGCTCGGATGCCGGGTGCCCGGCGCGGTCAGGAACGCTGCCGCACCGTGCAGCGTCATCGTCGCCGGCACGCTTTCGACCTTGGTCGTCATCACTTCGCGCACCCTGGTGAGCGCGAAGGGGTCGACGCGGTATTCGCGAATGATGTGATGCCCGCGCCGCGCCACCTTCTCAGTCAGGATCGAGCGCTTCATCAACAGCACGGTCACCGCATGGGCGGTGGCGCAGGCCGCGATCAACGGCACCAGAACATGCGTGTTGCCGGTGAGCTCTGTGGCGAAGAAGGTCGCGGTCAGCGGCGCGCGCATGGTGCCGCCCATGGTCGCGGCCATCGCCAGCAGCGGCCAGAAGCCCGGGCTCGCTTCGGGCAGGATGCCCGACAGCACCGCTCCCATCGCTCCGCCCATGATCAGCAGCGGCGCCAACACACCTCCCGAAGTGCCGGATCCCAGCGCGACCGACCAGATGATGGCTTTAACCACCAGAAGCAGCAGCGCCGCGGTCGCCACCATGCGGCCGTCGAGCATGCTGGCGATGTTGTCGTAGCCGACGCCAAGCGAGTGCGGCTCGACCAGGCCGCCGATGCCGACCACCAGACCGCCGATCATCGGCCACCACATCCAGTGTATCGGCAGTTTCTGGAACGCGTCCTCGCACCGATAGACCAATTGCGTCAGCAGTCCCGACAGCAGGCCGGCGCAGATGCCGACCAGCACCCAGCCGCCCAGTCCGGTGACCGACGCTTCCATGCTGCCGGAGAAGGGAAAGATCGGACTTGGCAAATGCAGCAGGGTGCGCTCGACTTCCGCGACGATCGCCGCGACGGCGACCGGGATGAAGCTGCGCGGCGTCCATTCGAACAAGAGCAGCTCGACGGCAAGCATGATTGCGGCGATCGGCGTGCCGAACACCGTCGTCATGCCGGCGGCCGCGCCCGCCACCAGCAGCGTCTTGCGCTCATTGTCGCTGACCGGCAGCATCTGCGCGATCAGCGAGCCGATGGCGCCGCCGGTCATGATGATCGGGCCTTCGGCGCCGAACGGTCCGCCCGAGCCGATCGAGATCGCGGACGACAACGGCTTTAGCACCGCGACCTTGGCGTCGAGCCGCGAGCGTCCGAGAAGGATCGCCTCGATGGCCTCGGGAATGCCATGGCCGCGGATCTTCTCGCTGCCGAAGCGGGCCATCAGGCCGATGATCAGCGCGCCGATCACCGGCGCGACCACGGCGGCGAGTCCGAGCGGTGAGTCCTCGAGCTTCAGCTCGGCCAATGAGAACTGGCCGAAATAGGCGATGTTGGTGGCGAGCCGGATGAGCTGCAGGAGCACGATGCCGGCAAGCAGACCGGCGGTCGCCACCACCACGGCGATGGCCGCGATGACGAGCACGCGCGGATCGGTCGTGAAGTCGCGAAGATGGCCGTTGCCGGCGTGAGTGGATTTCATTTTGGGAACCTGAGCTTTCTGGCGGCGCGAAGACCATCCGGTTTCAGGTCGCCTAATATCGTAACACGATATAATTCTTCAAGCCGTTTTCGCGACCTGCTCCGCGTCATTTTGGGCTGGGACCACGACAGCAACCTGTTGAGCTTTTGCGGGAATGGACCATAAGTCGGGGAATGAAGCCGCCGAAATCACGCCCCGCCATCAGCCAAGCCGACTACCAGCGACTGTCGCAGTTCCGTTACCTGATCCGCCGCTTCCTCGAATTCAGCCAGATACAGGCCAACGAGGCCGGCCTGACGCCACGCCAGCACCAGGCGCTGCTGGCGATCAAGGGATTTCCAGGCGGCGGCCCCGTGGCGGTGGGCGATCTCGCCGAGCGGCTGCGCATCCGCCACCATAGCGCTGTGGAATTGGTGAACCGCCTTGCCGAGGCAGGGCTGGTCATCCGCGATCAGGACAAGGGCGATCATCGTCGCGTGCTGCTGCAGTTGACCCCTCTGGCCGACGATCGCCTGGCCGAACTGTCGGCTGCACATCTTGACGAGCTGTCGCGGATCGAGCCCATGCTGCGGCGCCTGCTTTCGCGCCAGGCAGAGTCCTAGACCAAAGGGGAAAGGTTGGCGGGTTGCCGAGGGAGGATCGCAGCCGGCCAGACCGGCCTCGGGAGGACGAGGCCGCTCTGGCTAGCATCAGGCTGCGCCACCGAGGCAAGGCTTCGCGTGCCAGCGTCGCCAGGAACAGCGGCAGGACATTTCTATTCCGAGGCGAGCATGGTCGCCATCACCGTTGGAATCAAGACGCGCGACTTCAGGTGAATTGGATTTATTGCCCATCTCAGGATCGCGAGCCGCTGCAAAGCGTTACAGGTCGAACGCCCAGAGCATGCGGCCATCGAAACCATGGACAGGACAGTGGCAGAGATATGTCGGCAACGACCGCGAGAACTCACTGCAGCCGGCGAGAACCGAAAAAATAGGCCGCAGATAGCAAAAACGCATCGGGTAATTGATTCTCATTAGGGTGAGTTAAGTGAGCAAGTCAGCGTCGCGTCGATTGACCATCACAGGTGGTTCTACTCGCCCTGCGAAGCCAGCCTCGCGCGGTTTGCCCAAGCTCGCCCCTCCGGCGTTCCGACCCGTTCAGCTCGCGAGGCTGGTGGACACTGTCCCCGCCGGCGAGCGTTGGATCCACGAAATGAAATTTGATGGCTACCGTATTCTCGTCGCGGTGGGGAGCGGAGAGGCGCGCGGCTATACGCGCTCCGGCCTGGACTGGTCCGGCCGCTTCCCCTCTGTCCTTTCAGAGGCGCGCAAACTTAGGGTTCGCTCCGCGCTCATCGATGGCGAGGCAGTAGTCATGGACGCCGCGGGGCGATCGAGCTTCCAGGCGCTCCAGAATGCCTTGAAGGGCGATCCCGCGAGCATCGATTTTTATGCGTTCGACCTCCTCGAACTCGATGGCGAAGACCTGACGAAGCTCCCCCTCCTGGAGCGCAAGGAGAAGCTGGAGGAAATCCTGCCGGAGAAGAGCCATATCCTTCGCTACTCCGATCACATCCAAGGCCGGGGCGAAGAATTGCTGAACCGCTTCTGCGATGCCGGCCTTGAGGGGGTGATCTCGAAGCTGGCTGACTCCGAATATGTCGGCGCCCGCGACGGAAGCTGGCTGAAGATCAAGTGCATCAAGCGTCAGGAATTCGTGCTCGTCGGCTGGACGCCGTCAGACAAGGACCGCGCGTTTCGATCGCTGATCCTCGGTGTCCATGACGGCGGAAAGCTGCGCTATGCCGGTAAGGTCGGAACCGGTTTCGATACCGCGGAGATGGAGCGGCTGATCAGGACCATGGCGCCGCTCGAGCAGAGCGCCGCCACGGTCGAAGCACCGCGCGCGGAAGTTCGCGGCGCGCACTGGCTGCGTCCGAAGCTTGTTGCCGAGATCGCCTACACCGAGATGACGAATGAAGGTACGCTGCGCCATCCAAGCTATCTCGGCCTGCGCGAGGACAAGAAGCCGGAAGCCGTTGCGCTTGAGACAGAACATCACACACCCACGCTGCCGGCACCAGCGACGAGCACGATTGCCATCAGCAACCGCGGCCGCGTAATCTACCCTGAGTCCAACATCACCAAGGGACAGCTTGCCGATCATTACGCCGACGTCGCCTCGATCATGCTGCCATGGGCCGGCAACAGGCCGATCAGCCTTGTTCGGTGTCCGCAAGGCCGCGCGAAGAAGTGTTTCTTTCAGAAGCATGACGCCGGGAGCTTCGGCGACAAGGTCCATCACGTCGGAATCACTGAAAAGGACGGCCATGAGGAACCCTACCTTTACGTCGACGACGCCGAGGGCCTTGTGACCTGTGTCCAAATGGGAACCATCGAGTTCCATGGATGGGGAGCGCGTATCGATGACGTCGAGAAGGCAGACCGATTGGTGTTTGATCTTGACCCCGACGAGGGGCTGGATTTCGAGGCGGTGCGCGCCGCGGCATTCCAGTTCCAGGATATCCTCAAATCACTAGGGCTGACCACCTTCCCGATGCTGACAGGCGGCAAAGGCGTGCATGTGATTGCGCCGCTCACGCCTCGGGCCGAATGGCCTGAGGTGAAGGCCTTCGCCTCCGGGCTGGCGCAGGCTGTCGCTCGGACCGATCCCTCTCACTTTACGGCCGTATTGTCGAAGGCGAAACGAAAGGGGCGGATCTTTGTCGACTATCTGCGCAACCAGCGCGGCGCCACGGCAATCATGCCCTATAGTGCAAGGTCACGACCGGGCGCTCCCGTGGCCGCGCCCATCACCTGGGCGGAAATGAAGACGATTGATGCGCCCTCCCATTTCCATGTCGGCGATGCTGGTGAATTGAAAAAACGTGCAGCCAGCAAATCTCTGGCGGGATGGGGCCGAGCCGACCAAGTTTTGCCAAATCTGTAGCCCGCTCCGCGACAGGCAGCAAGATTCGCTCCCTTGGCCTGAATGGAACCTGCCAGTTTGGCCCAGAAGTTGCGCTGGTCGCGTGTTCGACAAATTGAAGGACCAACCCCAATCCATCGAGCGGCGAGAGGCCCTCGCATCTCGCTTTCTGGCAAATTACCTTGCAGGGATCAGGGACGAGGCCGAGCTTCTAGCATTATCCAAATTGCCGCTCGGCCGCTAGACCGGAGCTCCAGGGTGGGTCGGGCGGGAATTCAGCGATTATCTACAGTTCCGGAACAACCGGGGACAGGTGCAGCCGATGAAGTCCCTGCAGCCCCGAATGGAGCAAATCGACAACTTGAGCGGGTGGTAATCCATCGCTGCCACGTCTCCAGCTCGACGCCCCTCTCGACGACGATCCATGGTTACACGCAGGTGTTCGGGCTGTCATCGCCGGGAGGGAAAGATCGGGAGGGCACGCAAGTGGCGTCGCATTATTTGTTTTTGAACTGTCGTGCAAAGCAATGCCAGCTGTTCCGAATTACCCGCTTCGCTGCATCAAACTTGATCCGAGACACCGAGCAGAACCGGGCGTTACCTGAAATGTTCCTCATCTCTGTTCGCCTTGCTCTTTAAGGTCAACGTCTGGCCAACATGTACTAGCTGAAGCGTCGCGGTCGGGCTCGCATCACCCGACAAGGCCCGCGGCAGGCTTAAGGTCGACGGCTCCTCGAGACCCACGGAACAATCGTGCATCTACACGGTTTGTTGATGGGAGGTCTGACATGACTCACAATCCGCGCAGCACCGCCAGCATAGGCGGCCACCCAATCCACCCGATGCTGGTGCCCTTTCCAATCGCCTTCTTTGTGTCCACCTTCGCTTGCGACTTGATATTCTGGAGGACGGCCAATCCCGCTTGGGTAACTGCCTCGCTTTGGCTCCTGGGAGCGGGGCTGATCATGGCGGCCCTGGCGGCACTCGTTGGCTTGACTGATGTCATGGGCGATGACCAGCTTCGCAATCTGCGGGATGCATGGCTTCACGCCGGCGGCAACGTGATCGTTGTGCTGGTCGAACTCTACAACTGGTATTCGCGCTACTCGAACGGCGACGCTGCCGTTATCCCGGTTGGACTCATATTGTCGCTGGTTGTCGTTCTCATCCTGCTGTTCACCGGATGGAAGGGCTGGGGGATGGTTTATCGACATCATGTCGGCGTCTCCGATTGAGGTCGCGATGAGGCCGAAATATCCTGGTCGAGCCGCCATCCATCAGGATTCCATGTGCAACGATTAAGAGCAGCACATCGCGTGGGCGGATTATTGCCGGACGATGGCCGAATAGGCGCTTAGGATCCCGACTCACCAAACCGAACTTGATCTTCCTCAAGACGACGATATCCGCATCAACGACCCGGCGCCGATCATGCGTGCAGCTGGCGATGCGGTGGAACTAGCGTCAATGACGTTTGGGTTTCCACCAGTTGGCTTGAGGGGTGGACCGGCCTTCAACTTTCGCTCAGGCGGTTCGCCGACAGTAACCGCTGCCTTGTTCCGGCTTTGGCCTTCTTCGAATTCACGGGCACGAAATACAATAAGGCGAAACACCGCTTCACACTAAATGATGCTGCGTTCATGGCGATTGCCGGGCTATGGCGTGAAGCGGCCCGGCAACAAGCCGACCCACCTTCACCATGTTGACCACAGATCCGGGGCCGGATGTCGCGCCGTACCGTAATCGGCAAGTGGTTGTTCTTCAGCCCGAAAAATAGCCCGCTTGGCTCGATCTCTTGGAGCCAGAGACCGAGCTGCTGCGCCCCTTACCCGCTGGATCGTTGTCGGTTGAAACTGTACGCTCTGAGTGGGCTTGAGGGCGTGATCCGCGGGTTTTGGATTGAGGCACGCACATGCAATTTCGACGACAGCTTTCCTCACCAGAGGCCAAGGAACATTCCTCCTTTCATGTTGTTAGGAAGTCGGCCCGCTACCCAGGGTCCAAAATTGACGCCGACGGGCTTTGGAGGAAGCCATGTTCAGTGCAGCACCTCAGCTTTTTCTCTCCCGTCGCCGCGCCTTGCAGTTCGGCATCGGAGCGGCCTTGGCATCCAACTTGGCGCCGGTCACGGCGGCCCACGCAGACGATGACATAAAAGAAGAAGACATTTTTCGCTTTGCCTTCAACCTGGAATATATTGAGTCCGAATACTATCTTCGCGGCACCATAGGAAAAGGCATCGAAGAGCCGGACGTCGGTTCCAAGCCCGGCGACGTGGTAGGCGGGAAGAAGGTTACTTTCGAGACGCCCGCGCTTGGTCTCGGCGGCATGCTGTTCGAGGATGTTGGTGTCACCGCCTATGCCGGCGCGGCTACCGTTCTGAAGAACAAAGAATTCCTAGCAGCCGCCGCTGGCATTCTCGCCGTCGAAGCCTATCACATGGGTATGGCGAGGTCTTCGTTCGATCGCGCGGGCGAGAATGCCTGGAAGGCGGCGAATGCGATTCCGGCGCACGCGACAAGATCGACCAGCCCGATGACAAGGATCAGGGCATCTACGTCGACGGTAAGGCCAACTTCGTTCCATCAACGCCGGATGCATTGCCTTCACAAGGACGCCGCAGGAGGTGCTGCGCATTGTTTAGCTGACCGATCAATCGGGTGTGAGCAAGGGCGGCTTTTACCCAAACGGGATGAACGGGGCGCTCGAAAGCACCTAGCGTTGATGAAGGAGCCGGTCACGATCACCCACGACCCTCAATGCTATCCCGTGTCGTGAGGACGGAGCAGGGTTATGAACGTCAGCAGCGAAGCGACAAGGTCTTTTTGGATGCTCGACTCCAACTTGCCTAGTGCTCCTCGCCTCGAGCAGGACGAGGATTGCGACGTGGCCGTCATTGGAGCCGGCATCGCCGGTGTTTCCGTTGCCTATGAACTGGCCTTGGCAGGACGCAAGGTGGTGCTTGTGGATCGCGGCCCCTTACTCGGCGGCATGACATCCCGCACGACCGCCCATTTGGCGCCCATCTGCGACGACGGTTTGAGCGCTCTGGTCAAGATGCGTGGCGAGGTCCTCGCGCGCGGATTTCAGGAAAGCCAGCAAGCCGCTGTCGACTGTATCGAACAGCATGTCGGCAGGCTGGAGATCGACTGCGACTTTCGGCGTCTGGACGGCTTCCTTTTCCCCGCCGCTTGGATGGAGGAGAGAGAGGCCGCCAGAGAATGCAACAAGGAATATGCCGCCGCAGCAAAGATCGGCGTCGAGGTTGAGCATGGTAAGGGTGTACCGCTCAAGGGCCACGAATCGGCGCCCATACTGCGCTATCCGAACCAGGCCACTTTCCATCCGCTGAAATATCTTCGCGCGCTGCTGGCCGATTTCCAGAAGCGAGGCGGCAAGGTATTCGCCGACAGCGCCGTCGTCGAAATCGAGGAGGGGAAGCAGGTTCGCCTGAAATGCGATGGCGGCTCCACCATCATCGCATCGAACGCGGTGTTTGCCACCAACTCGCCGATCAACACCTGGGTAAAGATCCATAGCAAGATGGCGCCTTACCGCACCTATGCGATGGCTTTCGACATCGAAAGGGGAATTCTTCCGGACGCCCTCTATTGGGACATGGACGATCCCTATTATTATGTCCGACTCAATCCCGGCCCCGGCGGGACCGACTGTCTCATTGCCGGCGGCCGCGATCACAAATCGGGCGAAGCCGATGACGGCGAGGCTCGGTTTACTGCGCTCGAAACCTGGATCAGGGCATTGGTGCCCGATCTCGGTAGAGAAAGAGCGAGATGGTCGGGTCAGGTTCTCGATACGATCGACTATTGCGGCTTCATAGGCCGCAGCCCCGGCAAAGGCAACGTCTTCATCGCCACTGGCGACTCCGGACAGGGCATGACGCACGGCGCGTTGGCCGGTCTGCTGATCCGCGATTTGATCGTGGAAGGATCGAACCCTTGGGAAGCCGTGTACGCCCCGGATCGGACGCCGCCCGCAGCCTTTGCACAATACGTCAATGAGAACCTCACGACAGTGAAAAACCTTGCCGGCTATTTGCTGCCCGGCGAGATCAAATCGGCCGACGATCTCAAGCCTGGTGAAGGCGGCATCCTTCAGGACGGTTTGAGCAAGTTCGCCGTGTGCCGCGACCGCGACGGCAAGCTCCACCGGCATTCGGCCAGTTGCACCCATCTCGGCTGCATCGTGCACTGGAACTCGACCGAGCAATGCTGGGATTGCCCCTGCCACGGCTCCCAGTTCGCCCCGGACGGAGCTGTCTTAAACGGGCCGGCGATCCGACACTTAGGTTAGCCAATGCACATGCGACGGCCGCCGCAAAAGGCGGTTTTGAAGCGCGGGCGAAAGCCGGTGTCCTGAAGTACACGACCGGGATCCTCCTGGCTGTAGGTCTGACGGCCGACTGCGGATGTACATGCGGCGACGGAGGATGCCCGGGCCTTGGTGCAAGGCGTCCACCCCTTCCGCTGCTCTGGCGTTACAGCCAAGTTCGTGAATTGCAGGTTCCGGTCGTCTCGGCCGGCGCCGCGGCAGTCGCTGCAATAGATAATCTTCAGCAGATCCCAGTGCATACAGCCCTGATCAGGTCCCAACCGTCGGACCAGTTCATACACGTCCAAGAGCGCCGTTCTTTTGCAGGTCAGGCAGTAGACCGACAAGCCTGTGCCGGCTTCCAGCTTTTTTCCGAGTGTGTGTTCAGAGAAGGGGTAGTTCGACGACAAAGGCAATCTCCAAAATGCGAGGTCGCCGCACCGACAATATTCCTGTCGGCGCTCGGGATGGCAAGGGCCCGCTCGCCTTGGGGAAGGGCAAGCGGGCTCCGGGGTTCCTGTGTACCCGACTGCGCTGGATCTCGGCACGAGCCGCGCAGCGGAATCCAACAACGGGGCCGGGGGGATGTTCCATTAGATGATGCTGATTCTAGGCGAGGTCGAACTCGACTGCCATGCTGGCCTGTTGGCGGAGAACTTGTGACTTCTCAAAGAGCCACAACTTGTCTCGATAGCCAAGGCGACCTCGAAGCGTTGAACGTCAGTTCGATCAAGGCTTTCCGTGGTCCCCAACTCGCTCCCCGGGTTTTCGGCCAAACAATGCCCCGAAAAAAATGGTTCCGGTACAAGAAGGTGGGGGTTCTCAGCGCCTTCGGCACATATCGCGGGTTGACATTCGGGGCTCTCTCGCCATGCTGCAATGCAGCATGAACAGTAGCCTTACCGAGTCATCGCGCATCGAATGCCTGGACGGCCTTCGCGCCACCGCGGCATTGTGGGTGCTGGTCGGGCACTGCCTGCTTCTGACCGGCTGGCATCTTCCGGTGCTTGGAGATCCCGCGCTTGGCGTCGATCTCTTCATCATGCTTTCCGGGTTCCTGATGGTGTTTCACTATCAACTACGCCAGGACAAGGAGCCCTGGCAGAGGCCCGAAACCTGGCTCAAATTCTGGACGCGGCGTTATTTCCGCATCGCGCCGCTGTTCTACGTCATGCTGTTCTTCGCGCTGGCGCTCGGCCCGTATCTCTATGAGTCGCGGATGGTCATCGACGCATTCCTGCAGCGCGTGCCGCAGGCGCCCGAGCGCTTCCTCGACAGCGGCCCGAAGAACATTGTCGCCCACCTGACATTCCTGTTCGGCCTTTCCCCGAACCTCGCCTACCGGACACCGCTGCCCGACTGGAGTCTCGGGCTGGAAATGCAGTTCTACGCGGTCTTCCCGGCGCTTATGCTTCTGGCCCGCCGTTTCGGATGGCTCCGGAGCGCGATGGTCGTGGCGGCGCTCGGCGCCCTGGTGGTGGTGGTCCTCAAGTCGATGTCGGTTCACTTCCCGATGCCGTCCTTCCTGCCGCTGAAGATCCAGGTTTTTCTGTGCGGCATGCTTCTGGCGGGCGTCCTGGGGCAGAGCCAACCGCGACCGCTGCTGCATCTGGCCTTGGCCATGGCGCTCGCGGCGATCCCCTTCGGCGATGGCTACGGCGTTTCGAAGTTCCTGATACGCGAGGCGCTGGTGCTTGGGTTCTTTGCCCTCGTGCTCTATCGGATGCTGCCCGGCGCGGCGGGCGCTGCGGCGCGAAAAGTCGCCGTCCCATTGGGCGGCGGCATCTTTCATGTGCTGGGCGAACATTCCTACAGCATCTATCTGATCCATCTTCTCATTCTGCAGCCCGTGGCGGCCTTCGTGATTACCCGTTATGGCGACGGCCTCGGCGCGCCGCTGCGCTTCGCCATCGTGCTGGCGATCGTGTTGCCGGTGGTTTGTCTTCTGTCCTTCGTGACCTACAGGCTCATCGAGATGCCCGGGCAGCAGCTCGGACGCATCGTGTTGCGCCGGTTTGCACGTAAGAAGCCGGCGCTTGAGCCAAGTCCCGCCGAGTAGCATTAGCACCGATTAGCGCGTTGTCCGATCGCCAGCCATGCCGGCAGGCCCTCGGCTAGAACTGCGTCACCCCCTCGCGTGCGCGCCGCAGTGAAAGCAGTTGTCGCAGCAGCATCCGGACATTTTTGTCGTAGACGTAGTGCGCGAAAGCCGCGACAGCGATGACGAAAATGGATGTTCCCACGACGAATGGCAGGCCGTGCTGGTTCCACAAGGTTCCAGTGACGGATTCGTCCAGGATGTTCGCGACCCTGATCAGCGGCGTGTGGAGCGCATAGATGGCGTAGGAGATGTTGCCGGAGAACAGGGCGATTGCGCGCCAGAAGCCCGAGAGCCGCAAGCGGGAAGCCGTGAGAACAAGCCAGGGCCAGACCAGCACTATCATCGCCAGATCGTACAATTCCGCATTTGTGGCGGGACGGACGATCATCAGCCCGGCGCAAAGCGCCAGGAGAAGCGGCATGTAAAGATTGCCGTCCCGGCTTTCCCCGGTCGCGTATCGCCGCAGGTAAACGCCGAGGAAAAAGGAAAAGGCGATCCGCGCGGGAGCCGCGATCGTGCCGTCCCAATGGGCGCCGCCGCCCAGGCTGAAGCCCTGCCAGGCCATCAGCGCCAGCGCCAGGAAACCAAGGGTGAAGATGGCAGCCAGCGAGCGGCGAGCAAGCCTGAGGGCCAGCGCGGCGAAGACTGCGTTGGCGACCAGTTCATAGAAGAGCGACCATGCCGGACCGTTCAGCGGAAAAAGCACATCTGGACCGACGGAGAGCGAAGGCGGCGTGGGCAGAAAAAGAAGGGAAAAGCCGAGGCTCGAAAGCAAATCCAGCCGCGAATAGGAGCCTAGACCCTGCGTTGCGACGACAGCGCCCACGCCGACCATGAAGACCCCGATGGCCGCGAAATATAGCGGGTAAAGCCTGACGATCCGGGCCTCCGCGAATTGCCAGAAGGACATGCCAGTCCGGAATTTCTCGTCATAGGCGTGGGCAATCACGAAGCCGCTCAGGAGGAAAAACAGGTCGACGGCAAGAAAGCCCGACGGCGCCAGGTCAAGATGCTGCGCTGTAAGTTCGCTGAAATGACCAAGCATCACCAGAACGGCAGCGATGCCTCGCAAGCCATGCAAGGCGTCGAAGTGGGTTGTCTCAGGTTTCAAACCGCTCTCCGGTTATCCCGAACCCGCCAACGTCGCCCAAAAATATCTACGCATTAATTGCTGCGTCGCACAAGAACCTTTTGCGGTGCACGCTTGCGGTATGGGTCCACCACGGTTCTCGCCCGCCGGAACAGGAGGGCTCCTTCTCCCCGCAACGAGGTCTGCCAACGGGGAGAAGGAAGAACCGGCACGATCAATATTGGCCGCGGTAGTACCGGTCATCGCACGGCGCGGTGTAGATGCGGCCGTAGCGGTCCTGGTAGCGGCAGAGTTGGCCGCGCGGCTCGGTCGGCGTGGTCGCGCTGCCGACGACGGCGCCGAGCAGAGCGCCGCTGGCCGCGCCAATCACCGTGCTCTTGGTGTTGCCGCCGATCGCCTGGCCGACCAGCGCGCCGCCGGCGCCGCCGATCAGCGCGCCGGTGGTGGCCCGCTGCTGGCCTTCGGTCTGCGTTTCGCAGCCGGCAAGTGCCGCGGTCATCAGCACCGCCAGAATAGCCTTCTTGATGATCATCACTAGAACTCCTCTGAAGCCCCAGGGAAATGACAACAGGTTGAAAACAGGGGCGATTTCGCCCAAGTGCGGGCGCATTGCGGCGGAACGGCGGCGGAGTTCGCTCACGAAGTGAATCAAGGTTTCCCGGCAGTTGAACGCCATGGTTGCCAAACGGGAAAGTTGGCTCGCCAACGGTAAACAGCTTTCCCCCGTTCAGTTGATCTTCAGCGGCACCAAAATTGCAGACCAAACGGGATGCGCCGGATCCGCCCTGATTTGCTCGAGCTTGGTAGGGAGCGGAACAGCCTTGCCGTCTTTGATCATCCCTTCCACGTGGAACGCCAGGGCCTCCTCGGCCAGGTCGCGCGCCTCGTCGACAGTTGCGCCGGCGGTCACTACGCCGGGAAAGTCGGGAAAGGACACGCCGAAATGGCTGCCGGCCTCTTTGTGGATCAGTCCGACGTATTGGTGCATTGCTTGCTCTTGCCGCACGACAATTGACCGCTAGGTTTAAAGCACCCCTACAACGGGGCAAGGCAATGGACAAGTTTGCAGCGGCCGGCAAACCTCCCCAAGAGAGGCGCAAAGTTCGCGCCGCCCAATACTTACGCATGTCCACGGAGCACCAGACCTATTCCCTCGATAACCAAAGGGATGCGATCCGGAGCTATGCCGATATCATGGGCTACGACATCGTCGCCACTTACGAGGATGCCGGTCGCAGTGGCCTCATGTTGGAAGGGCGCCCCGGCCTGCAAAGTCTGCTTGCCGATGTGGAGAGCAGGCGCGCCGATTTCGAAACCATCGTTGTCTATGACGTCAGTCGCTGGGGACGCTTTCAGAACATAGATGAAAGCGCGTCCTACGAGTATCGTTGCCATCTGGCCGGCGTGCGTATCGAATTCTGCGCCGAGCAGTTCTTGAACGACGGCAGCATCGGGGCCGATGTGCTCAAGGCCATCAAACGAAGCATGGCGGCCGAGCACAGCCGCATGCTCTCGCAAAAGACCTTCATCGGCCAGGCCAGGCTGATCCGGTTGGGGTTCCGACAGGGCGGCAAGCCGGGGCTCGGCTTGAGGCGCCAAGTTCTCGACCGTACGGGACGTCGCAAGTTTATTCTCTCCGAGCGCGAGCAAAAGAGCGTGCACACCGACAGAACGATCTTGGTGCCCGGGCCGCCTGAAGAGGTTGCAACGGTTCGCTGGATCTTCCGTCAGTTCGTCAAAACGCACATGACAGAGCTCGATATGGCAAGGCTCCTGAACAAGCGCGGCGTGCTGACCGACCTTGGGCGACCATGGAAGCGGGAAACCGTGCGCGGAGTCCTGACCAATGAAAAATACGTTGGCACCAACGTCTGGAACAGGCGCTCCCGCAAGCTGAAAACAAAAGCAGTTGGCAATCCTCCTGAACAGTGGGTGCGGGCAGAAGGCGTATTTGAGCCCATTGTCGACCGCAATCTGTTCGATCGGGCACAAGTCATTCACAGAGCGCTATATGCGCATCTGAAGGTGACCAACGAAGAGATGCTGGTGGCGCTGAAAAAGGTCCTGGCTCGCGAAGGCGCCTTGTCCAGTACCATTATCAACGCTGCGCCGGATTGCCCCGCAGCTAGCCAGTATCATTATCGCTTTGGAAGCGTCCTGAAGGCCTACGAATTGATCGGATATCAGCCGCCAAAGAACTGGCAATTTATTACATCGAGAGAGCGATTGGCCTCGGTGCGTGCACAAGCCATAGCTGACCTGTTGGACGCGATTGAAAGGACCGGCGGAAAGGCGACCTACCACAGAGGGGCCGACCTCTTGCGGGTCAACGACGAGTTCACGGTTGCGGTCGAAATCGCACGCTGCCGCGCTTCCGACCACGGATACCCTTTCTGGTCCATGGACACCCAACGCCAGTCGGTGGCCGACATTTTCGTCCTGATCAGGATGCGCCCGGGTGATCTGGTCATCCGGGACTACCTCATTGCCCCCGCTTCTGAAATCGTCGGCAAATCGCAATTGGCCGCGAACAATGGAGCGCAGTTGGACACCTACCTCTTTTCCACGCTCGACCCGCTCGTCAAGCTGTCAGCGCGAGCAAGTGCGGAGCCCCTATGATGCGGCCGAAGCGTCGTTTGACCCGCGAAGCTGCCTACCAGGCTTTGCACGGGAGCGCCCAGAGACACGCCCGCGAAATTGTTGCCGATCAACCTGGGTCGAAGGAAAAGCTGTTCGCGCCAAAATTGCGGCCGGCCTACAAGGCGGCCTGTGGCCGCAAGCGCGATTTCATACGAGCAACAGAGGAAGTGGAACGTTGCCTTGCCCGTCTGGCCGAAGCGCTTCGCGTGATAATGAATGACAAAGAGTTTCTCTCGTTGCTCATGTCCGAGGGGTTGGCCACCATCCCAAACTGCCTGGTGCAGAGGTTACACAACGACCCGAAGCTAGAGACGGCGACATCAAAGCATGCCGGCATGTCGCCTGCAGGCGCGGGCCAGCAACCTGTCAGTGGTATTTGCCCGGACGTTCTCGCTTTCCTCCAGGACTGCTTTGTGAAGGTGAAGATCTTCGGTTTGCTGCGGCATGTGCTCCCGGCCAGGCAAATGGAAATTGCCCGACTTATGGTCGCCATGGAGCGGGTCACGTTCACGTACGCAAAGATCCTTGTCGCCTTTACGCCGCGCCCGCTCCTGGCCGAGGGTTTCGATCCGACGACGATAGCAAACGTGTCTGAAGGTCAACTGAGCGCAATGACGCCAGAACTTGGGGGGCTAAGCAGTGAGTTTCTTGGAGCCGTGGAACGGCGTGGGTCTGTAAGCTTGGAACTGGTGGCAGCTAGCCGCTATTTCGAGCGTCTGATGGATAATTCCAAGGTGGTGCGCTACCTAGCACACAACTTCCCAGACCAATTTGAAGAGTTTCACAGCTTGTCGACGCCGAGCCCAATTAGGTAGGCTCGATGCCCACTCGTATCGCCAGATTACCCGCTTCTCCCATCGGATCTGGACCAGGCGCCTGTATCCAATCGTGTGCGCCTGTTCTCCGGTTGGATGGAATAGCTCGGCATCCATCCACTCGCGGCTGCCACGTTTCTGGCACCGAACCTTTTCCCGAACCTCGTCAAATGGTGCTCTGGCGCGCCCGAAAAGATCCGGCCGAAAGCGCAAGCACCTTGTGGTGTGAGATCCGTGAATGAGCTCAACCTACCTCGATCCAGGCGGGTGCGTGATCGCTGGGCTTTTCCCACCCACGGGTCTCGACATCGACACCTGCGGTCAGAATGCTCTTCGCGACCGACGGGCTTACCAGCAGATGGTCCATCCGTAGGCCGGAGCTTCGGTCGTAGCCGCCGCGATAGGAAAAGTTCCAGTAGGTGTAGATGCCCTTGCCCGGATGGATCTGGCGCATCGCATCCACCCAACCAAGGCTCAGCATGCGGGCATAGGCGTTCCTGCTTTCGGGGAAGAAGACGGCATCGCCCAACCAACGCCGAGGGACCACAGCATCTATCTCAGTGGGCACGATGTTGTAATCACCACAAAGCACGGCCCGCTCGCCCAGCAGAGATTTGCTGTAGTCGATGAGATGGTCGAACCAGCGGAGCTTGTAATCGAACTTGGGGCCGGGAGCCGGGTTGCCATTGGGTAGGTAGATGCAGCCGACGACCAGACCGTCAATCGCCGCCTCGAGATAGCGGCTGTGCGTGTCATCGGGGTCACCCGGCAAGCCACGACGGCGTTCGACTGGGTGCGCTCCACGCGCGAGGACTGCCACGCCATTGTAGGATTTCTGGCCGTGCCAGATTGCGCCGAAGCCGGCGTCTCGAATTGCCTCGATCGGAAATTTATCGTCCGACGTTTTTAGTTCCTGTAGGCAGACCACGTCGTAGTCAGTCTCGCCAAGCCACTTCAGCAGCACCGGCAGTCGGCCGTTCACACCGTTGACGTTGAAGGTCGCGATCCGGGGCACGATTTCTCCCTGCGTGGCTTGCCTGCGCTTGCAACGCGATGGCAGCCAGGCGGGTTCAACTATTATGGCACCAGGCGGGATTCGCGGACAATTTCACCTTGAAGCGAACGCGATCGGAGCGCCCTTTAGAGATATGCCCGCCAGCCGAAAGAAAGAGTTGGGAAGATAGTGGCAGAGTGGCCGCTGTCTCCGACGGCGACCCTCGGATCGTCCATGCGGGCGAGGGGCATTTTCCTCGAGATCCGCGCTCGCTTGCCTGCGCAGCTTCGGAAACTCCTCCACATCGAATCCCGGGTGCTCACCTTGCGCCTGCCGGAGGACTCGGATGCCGATGTTGAAGCGGCAGCGGCCATCGTGTCCAAAGCCATGCGCAACATCGAGGATCTGCCGGTCATCCCGCGTGAGGTCGAGGATATCTTGACGATCTCGTCCGGCGAACGGCATCGCTGGCTGAAGGATGGTCGGCTACAGAGCGCGGGGACCAGAACGGTCAAGCTTCGCGGCCGGGCCAGGAAGATCACCTTTCACGTTTTCGATCCGCGCCACATCGAGGATGTGCTCGACCGCGACCTGGTCGCCATCTGGCGCGAAGAGGACGCCGTGTCGGCCGCCGAGGCCCGCCGGCGAGCCGCCGCAAAGGCGGCAATCAAGCGTGCCCAGAAGAGGGTGCGCGAGGGTCCCCATTCAGCCAGACATGGCCGAGACGAAAGCTCGGAGGCCAAACTGCGCGGTTGGGAAGATTTTAAGAGCGATGGGCTGCTGCGCTGACAAGGGGCTCGGGCGTCAGGCCGAGAATCTTTCACTATCGATCGTGATCTCAAGGACAATTCCGGCGGCGTTCCAATCTCGCACGACTCCGCCAAGCTCACTCGCCGCGGCGCGGATCAAGCGGCTGCCGAAACCTTCGTGTTCGGTTGCGACCGGAGATGGTCCTCCAACCTCTCGCCACTGGACAGTCACCTTGCCGTCCCTCTTGGAGCAAGCGATCTCTATCGAGCCGGCGGCCGCCGAGAGGCTGCCATGTTTGGCAGCGTTGGTAGCGAATTCGTGTAGCAGGAGAGAAAGCGGCGTGATCATGGCTGAAGGCACCGGCATATCGATGCCACTGATCGCGAAGCGGGGGTGCTCGCCAGTTCGATGGCGGTATGGCGCGAGGATTGCGGCAATCAATGCATGTAGGCTCGTCGCGACCTGAAGAGAGGGGCCAGTCGACGGGAGCATCGTCAGCGCATGCGCCCGCGCGAGGGCGCCGAGGCGGTCGGAAACGGTGGAGGCGAGCGCGGCCGGAGTTTCAGCGGCTGGCGCGCTCAAATTGACGATGGTCTTTGCTATGGCAAAAAGGTTCTTCACGCGGTGGTCCATCTCGCGAAGCAGCAGCTCCCGCTGCTCCTGCGCGCGCAGCCGCTCGGAAATGTCACGGCCGATCTTGGAGACACCAATAATTGCGCCAGACGCGTCCGCGATCGGGGAAGCGGTCAAAGAGATGGGAATGCTGCTGCCATCCTTGTGCAGGCGAACGGTCTCGAAATGCTCGACATGCTCTCCATTGCGAATGCGCGCCAGAATCTCGCGCTCCTCGTTCTGGCGATCGGGCGGTATCAGCGACATGAGCGGACGTCCGATCATTTCCTCGCGGCCGTAGCCGTAGAGACGCTCGGCGCCGCTGTTCCAGTCCGTGACGATGCCATCCATATCGGTCGCGAGAATGGCATCATCCGAGGATTCGACGAGCGCGCTCAGTCGCGTCGCACTGGTTTCCGCCCGCTCCCGTTCGATCGCAAACCCGAGCTGACGGGCAATAGTCAGCGCAAGTTCGCGTTCACGATCGGGGAAGCGATGGCGGGCTGGATAGTAAACCATGAACTTGCCGATGAGCTCGCGGGAGCTGGCAAGCGGGATAAAGGCCAGCGCTTCGATTCCCTCGCCAAGGACCGTGTCGATGATCTGCCGGGATTCACCGCTGAGACGAATATCCTCGACAAAGATAGGTTCGGCATCGTGCTCCCCGCGCGTCCATGGTGTGTGACCGTTGACAGCCCTGCGATAGTCCTCGGAGAGTGAGCGCCAGGCGACGAAGCTCATGACGCCGTGGCTGTCAAATCTCAGGATCGAGGCGCGCGACGATCCGAGGGCGTCGCATATGGCGTCCAGCGCCGCATCGTAGATCTCGTCAAGGCCGTTGGCCCGGTAAAGTCGGTCTGTGAGACGAAAGAGGACGGCTTGCTCGCGGACAATATCGCCGTCGGCCGGCCCACGCTGGCCTCGCCCCATGCCCGCATTCCTCACGGTCCCGTGCTGCATGGCTCTGTCCCACGGACGCCTCTATTAAAGTTCGGCCATCCTCGACCAAATAGCACCGCGTCCAGGGTTCGGGCCCTTGGACCGCAGACCCCGACGAACCAAACAATATGCGCCTTGCGCCGTTTCGCAATAGGGACTTGGGGTCGTGACGTTGATTAGGACCGTCAGTCCTTATCGCTGCTTGGTTCTTGCGGACGGACGACATCTCACGAGACATACCCCGTGACGATACGGGTCCAAGAGGCTGGGAAGATTTCGAATGGACGGGCTCTTGCGCTGCTGCGACCCCGGACTGTCAGCTCTTCGGGGGGCCGCAGCGTCCCTTCAGCACGGCGATCTCGGTCTCGTGGTCGCCGCCGGACATCGACGCGACCGGCACGCCGATGAGGAAGACGCCAAGCGCGTCGCCGTTCGAACGTAGCCTGGCCGCTCGCAACTCCCTCAGTCAATGGCGCGGCAGCAGCTCGGTTGAACGCGCCGCGTGAAATGGTTGGAGCACACATCCGAACCGCGCCGCTTATAACCGCCGAATACGGTCAGCGTCTGGAGCCGTCGGACGAGGCGCGCTGATGCTACGACGGGGATGCGCTGAGGCAAGTGTGCCGCTTCGTCTCCTGCCTGGGACCGTCCACGCGATCTCGGCGCCGTCGGCTTAAGTGAAAGTCTTCGTTCAGCCCTTGGTGCTCGGCGCCGGCGGCTTCGGTGTCCCGTCGAAAGAAAGTCGCTCGACCGTGGCGACAATGGCCACTGCCAGCGCCTCGGCTTCTCCAGCAACGTTGGGCCGTAATGGCCGATGACTCGTCCATCAGTCAGAGCTGATGGAACTGAAACACCCCCTGTGCTTATTGCCGCAAGACTTAACATTTGAGGGGCGCCCCGCCGCACGGGATGCGTTAATTCCTGCTCGACGCTGGCGGGGCCGAGACCAACCTTCGACTTCGCCCGCTGGCTCCGGCCGGCGGGTTTTTTGTAGTTGGAATTTTTTGTCAGGCGGCAGTTGGGAAGCGCGACGCACTCCTTTGGCTCGAGTTGCAAGCGTCGTGTCGGGCTGGCTTTCCCGACAAGAGCCCGCGGCCCCATCTATCTCGGCTGCGGACCCTTTCAGGTTTCAGGCGGGATCTTCGCCCCTCGGTCAGCCATGAACTGAGGAATCCGCGTTCATCAGCTGCGACGAGGTTTTGTTGCTCGGGGCCCCAAAAATCGGCATGTTCAGATGTCTCCGTCGGCATCCAGAGCTTTGGTTTTGCGACGCATCCGGCGATCTCATAGGGAACCAGACTGCGTTCGGCATCGGTCGGATCGAACCAGAGTTGCTGGAATCGCACCGGTCGCCACAAGTGGCGCCCTTCGCCGGGGGCTGTCGGTCCCGCATCCCGCCTCACGGCGTCGCTATGCTGATGCTCCTTCGGCCGCCCTGTTGAACCGGTCTCAGGGCCACGAACCTGCTCCAGCACCGAACTGACTTATTTCCGCTGACGGACATTTCGGTGCCTGCGCCTTGTACGCCCTTTTTCGGGTTGGTCGGGAGAGCGGCGGCTCTCCCGACAGAGAGTCAGAGGGGGAGGGGGTTTTCGCGACGGGTTGAAAGCGGAAGGAGAGGCCTTCGGCGCCCGTCGCGGAGAATTGTGATGTCTGTCCGGACTAACCGAACTCATTCCGTCGCCGACCGGCCGAACCTTTACGACGAGATCACCGGCAAGATAATTACCGAGCTTGAAGCGGGGCATTTTCCTTGGGTACAGCCGTGGGGCACCGCGGTGGCAACGACCTCCGCGGCGCTTCCGAAAAACGCCAGTACGCACCGAGCATATAGCGGGATCAATGTGCTTATTCTCTGGGGCGCCGTCGCCGAACGCGGATTCCCAACGCACAGTTGGGTGACCTATCGACAGGCTGTCAAGCTCGGCGGGAACGTTCGCAGGGGCGAGCGTGGTACGACGGTCGTTTATGCCGATCGTTTTGTCCCGGATCATGAGAAGAAACGGGCTCGCGAGACAGGCGAGAACGCCCAGGCGATGCCGTTCCTGAAGCGCTTCACCGTTTTCAATATCGAGCAATGTGAAGGACTCCCCGATGAAGTCGCAGCTTTATCGCCGCCGCCACCCGCTAGCTTGGTCGAGCCACGAGTCGAGGCGTTGATCAAGGCCACAGGTATCGATTTCCGCATTGGCGGCCACAGCGCATTCTACATGCCGCCTTACGACTATGTTCAGGTGCCGCCCCCTCAAGCATTTTTCGAGCCGATCGACTGGCATCGCACTGCGTTGCATGAGCTTGGGCATGCCACCGGCCACTCTTCACGCTTGGCCCGTGACCTCTCTGGTTCTTTCGGCTCAAGGAAGTACGCGTTCGAGGAACTCGTGGCGGAGATAAACGCAGCTTTCTGCTGCGCGGCGTTGGGTATCGTGCCAACAGTGCGACATTCCGACTATGTCGGCTCCTGGCTGGAAGTGTTGCGAAAGGACAGCCGCGCCATCGTGCGTGCCGCCAGCCGGGCCAGCAGGGCAGCCGAGTGGCTTCTCGGCTACCTCCCGGAAGAGGTTGACGCATCCATCGACTTGGGTGCGGGCAACGAAAGGAGAGCGGCATGAGCCGGTCCGTAAGCCCTGCTTGGCCAAGTCAGCGCCTACCGTCGAAGGCATGCGCGTTCTGCAAGTCGTCGCTTGCTCGTCCTTGGTGTGCCGGTTCATTCGAGAAATGAAGAGAGAGAGATCGGAAGGAAGTCGGTGACGGGTTCAGGACCGAGAGAGAGGCTCTCGGCGCCCGTCTCGGAGAAACCTCGATGGCCAACGCCGTTCAGAAGATCACCCTATCGCCCTCGCGCGACATTCCCTTCAACAAGCTGGTGCTTGCCCAAACCAATGTCAGGCGGATCAAGGCCGGCGTCTCGATCGAGGAGCTGGCTGCCTCGATCGCTCGGCGCGGCCTCATCCAAAGCATTCATGTCCGTCCCGTGCTCGATGCCGGCGGCGAAGAAACCGGAATGTTCGAGGTCCCAGCTGGTGGGCGGCGTTATCGCGCTCTGGAAATGCTTGTGAAACAGAAACGGCTTGCGAAGACCGCATCGGTTCCCTGTGTTGTGGGCAATACGTCTGGCCCGGTCCTCGCCGAGGAAATCTCGCTTGCCGAGAACGTTGAACACGCTCCGCTCCACCCCTTGGACCAATATCGGGCGTTCAAGGACATGCTCGAAAAGGGCATGTCGGAGGAGGAGATCGCAGCCGCATTCTTCATCTCCACCAACGTGGTGAAGCAGCGTCTCAAGCTAACGGCCGTGTCGCCGGCGCTTCTTGACGTCTACGCCGAGGACGGCATGACGATCGCCCAGCTCGAGGCATTTTCCGTCAGCAGTGACCATGCCCGACAGGAACAGGTCTGGGAGGCGGTCAAGAACAGCTGGTCGAAGGAACCCTACCAGATCCGCCGCATGCTAACCGAGAATACGGTGCGCGCCTCCGACAAGCGGGCAGTTTTCGTCGGGCTCGAGAGCTATGAGGCGGCGGGCGGTGAAGTGCTGCGCGACCTGTTTCAGTCGGACGATGGCGGGTGGCTCCAGGACGTCCCGCTGCTCGAACGGCTCGTCACCGAGAAGCTGCAGATGATAGCCGACGAGATTGCCAACGAAGGTTGGAAGTGGATCGAAGTCGCCGTGAGCTTCCCCTATGGAGCGACAAACGGTTTGCGCGAGCTCGAGGGCACGCCGATCGACTTGACCGGCGACGAGCAGGTAACGCTCGATGCGCTGCGCGACGAGTTCGACAAGCTTCAGGCGCAGTACGAGGAGGCCGACGAACTGCCGGATGATGTCGACCAGCGGTTTGGCGAGATCGAAACCGCGATCAAATCACTCGAGGCGCGTCCCGTCCGCTTCGATCCGGTCGAGATCGCGCGTGCAGGTGTCTTCGTCAGCCTCGATACGGACGGTGTGCTTCTCGTCGAGCGCGGCTTTGTGAGGCCGGAGGATGAGGCGCCCGCTACGCCCGAAGGCGCTAGCGATCCCGGCGTCGACGGGGCCGACGTCGAAGCGACGGGCTCGGTTCAGCGGGCCGTGATCACTATCGGTGGCCAGCAGGTGGAACAGGAGGATGACGAGGAAGACAGCAACAAACCATTACCGGATCGCCTGATCATGGAACTGACGGCCGATCGCACACTGGCTCTGCGCGACAAGCTCGCAAACGATCCCGCAACCGCCTTCCTGGCCGTGCTTCACAAATTCGTCCGCGACGCTTTCTCTCGCTACAGCGCGCGAGGCGTGGCGATGGAAGTCTTTGTCCGCGGCACGGTCTTTGCGGTCCAGTCCGAAGGGCTTAGGGATACGATTTACGCGCGCTCGATCCAGGCCCGCCACGAGGCCTGGGAAAAGCGTCTTCCATCGGACGTAGCCGGTCTATGGGACGCGCTCGCCGCATTGCCGGGTACCGAGCAGGCAGAGCTGTTCGCACATTGCGCATCCTTCGGCGTCAACGCCCTTTACGAAAGGGCCGACCGCTACGGCAACGGCGCCATCTCTGCCCACGGCGTCCGGCAGCGCCTGTCGGATGCCGACAACCTAGCCCGGGCAGTTGGGCTCGACATGATTGACGCCGGATGGCGGCCCACTGTCGGCAACTATCTCGGCCGTGTCACCAAGGCGCGCATCCTGGAAGCCGTTCGCGAGGGTGCCGGCGAGCGCGCCTCCCAGCTCATCGATCACCTCAAGAAGGGCGACATGGCCAAGGAAGCCGAGCGTCTGCTCGCCGATAGCGGCTGGCTGCCTGAGCCTCTTCGGCTTGTCGACGTTGATGCAGAAGCAGCCGGCACCGACGCTGGCGACGAAGACGAAGCTCTGCCTGAATTCCTGGCAGGTGACGACGGTGTCGCTTTGGTCGACCAGGAAGAAAAGCAGCTGGACGCCGCCGAATAGGCCAACTTCCTGCTGCGCCCCATTGCCCGGCCCTCGCAAGAGCGCCGGGCGTTTTTGTGAACTGTGGTGAGAGCGAGGGTTCGGCCGGGACGGGTTTGAGCCCGTGCGGTCAGAGAGAGCGCCGATGGGCTTTTCCTTTGTTTCGCTCTCCGAAGGATATCCGATGAACTTCCTGTCTACGACGGCGACCGCCAATGCGGCCGCTTCCGCCGCTACGCCTGCCGATCCCGCCTCAGCAGTCTATGCGGCGGCCGTGTATCTACTCCCCCACCTCGAATGCGGTCGGCGCATCGACGCTGTCATCCTGCGAGCCGCGATGGAAGCCTCGTTCGGGGCGTCCGACACGAGCGGCGCCTGGGATTGGAAGACGGCCTATGACGCCTGCGAGGTCGCGACCGTCCTGTTCCTTCGCAAATACGGCAAGTCGCTTCTGCGCAAGGCTGGTTCCGTGGCATCTGCCTTACCGCTTTTCAGCCGGATTGCGGACCTTCTGCCCACGCATACGCGCCGCTCCGAGGAGAGCCAGGCGCTGCAGCAATTCTCGACGCCCGTCCCGCTCGGTCTCGCAGCCGTCACCGCTGCCGCGGTAAGGCCGACTGACCGGGTGCTCGAGCCTTCCGCTGGCACGGGTTTGCTTGCGATCCTCGCCGAGATCGCAGGCGGCTCACTCCTGCTGAACGAGCTTGCGGAGATGCGTGCCGGCCTCCTGTCCAATCTTTTCCCGGCCCTGAGGGTCACACGCTTCGACGCGGCGCAGATCGACGACCATCTTGATCCGGCAAGCCTGCCCACTGTTGTGCTGATGAACCCGCCGTTCTCGGCCCTCGCCAATGTGCAGGGTCGGGTCGCGGATGCGGCGTATCGCCATGTCGCTTCGGCGCTCGCGCGGCTCGCCGACGGTGGCCGGCTGGTCACCATCGCTGGCGCGAGCTTCGGGCCGGAGATGCCGGCGTGGCGCAACGCATTCGCGCGGCTCCAGGAGCATGGCCGAGTCGTCTTCACCGCTACGATCAGTGGCGCCGTCTACGCCAGGCATGGGACAGGGATCGAGACTCGGCTGATGGTCATCGACAAGACGCTGGCTGGCGATCCGTCCTTCATTCCGGCCTCGGCCGGCTTTGCGCCGGATGTCGCCACGTTGCTCGGCTGGATCAAGGAGCACGTTCCGGCACGGCCGCCGATCGCCGAAGCGGCCAAGGTCGTTCCCGTCCTTGCCGCGCCCCGGACGGTCAGCGGCTATCTCGCCCGCACTGTCGCAGGCACAGCAAACCGGCAGCTGTCCGAGCCGATCGGCGTCGAACTATCGTATGAGACAGTCGATTGGGCGCCCGACGACGGAGCGCGGCTGACGGACGCGATCTACGAGGAATATGGATTGCAGACGATCCGTATTCCGGGCTCCCAGGCGCACCCGACCAGGCTGGTCCAATCCGCTGCGATGGCGTCCGTCGCGCCGCCCCGGCCCAGCTATCGGCCGACGCTGCCCGACGATATCCTGACGTCGCTCTCCGACGCTCAGCTCGAAACGGTGATCCTGGCCGGCGAGGCCCATTGCGGGTTTCTCTCGGGTTCTTGGTTAGTCGAGCACGCACTCGATGTTGTCAAAGCAGCACCCGACGACGCACCGGCAGCCGTGCGCTTCCGGCGCGGTTTCTTCATCGGTGACGGGACCGGCGTCGGCAAGGGCCGGCAGTCGGCGAGCATCGTGCTCGACAACTGGCTGCAGGGCCGACGCAGGGCCGTGTGGATCTCGAAATCTGAAAAGCTGCTCGAGGACGCGCAACGCGACTGGGCCGCGCTCGGCATGGAGCGCCTGCTGGTCACGCCGCTGTCGCGCTTCCCGCAAGGGCGCACCATCACACTGCCAGAGGGCATCCTGTTTACAACCTATGCCACGCTACGCTCCGACGATCGTGGCGAGAAGGTTTCGCGCGTCAGGCAGATCGTCGAATGGTTGGGTTCGGATTTCGACGGAGTGCTCATATTCGACGAGGCACACGCCATGCAGAACGCCGGCGGCGGCAAAGGAGAGCGTGGCGACGTCGCGCCCTCGCAACAAGGTCGCGCCGGCTTGCGCCTGCAACATGCCTTGCCTGGCGCCCGTGTCGTCTATGTCTCCGCCACCGGCGCGACCACCGTCGCCAATTTGGCCTACGCCCAGAGGCTGGGCCTGTGGGGCGGCGAGGACTTGCCGTTCTCGACCCGCGCGGAGTTCGTCGAGGCGATCGAGGCGGGCGGCGTGGCGGCAATGGAGGTGCTTGCCCGCGACCTTCGAGCGCTCGGCCTCTATACGGCACGCTCGCTCTCCTTCGACGGCGTCGAATATGAACTGGTCGAACATAAGCTGACGCTTGAGCAGCGGCGGATCTACGATGCCTATGCCGGCGCCTTTGCCGTCATTCACAACCATCTCGACGCGGCCATGCAGGCCGCCAACATCACCGGCGACAATGGCACGTTGAATCGCCAGGCCAAGTCCGCCGCGCGCTCGGCTTTCGAAAGCGCCAAGCAGCGCTTCTTCGGTCACCTGCTGACGTCGATGAAGACGCCGACGCTGATCGGCTCGATCGAGCAGGATCTTCAGTCCGGGCATTCGGCTGTCATTCAGATCGTCTCCACCGGCGAGGCGCTGATGGAACGCAGGCTGGCGGAGGTGCCGACGCAGGAATGGAACGATGTCCGCGTCGACATCACGCCGCGCGAATACGTGCTCGACTATCTCGAGCATTCCTTTCCGGTTCAACTCTACGAGCCCTTTACGGATTCGGAAGGGAACCTGTCGTCGAGGCCGGTCTTTCGCGACGGCCAACCCGTTGAGAGCCGCGAGGCGGTCGCGCGCCGAACGGCACTGATCGAGAAGCTGGCGAGCCTGCCAGCGGTCCCCGGCGCGCTCGACCAGATCGTCCAGCGCTTCGGCACCGACATGGTGGCGGAGGTCACGGGCCGGTCGCGGCGCATCGTCAGGAAGGGCGAACGCCTGATGGTCGTAGGCCGTGCAGCCTCCGCGAACCTCGCGGAGACGCAGGCCTTCATGGATGACGTCAAGCGCATCCTGGTGTTCAGCGAGGCCGGCGGGACAGGTCGCAGCTATCATGCTGAGCTTTCCGCGCGTAACACGCGCCTGCGCGTCCACTACCTTCTTGAGCCCGGTTGGAAGGCCGATACCGCCATCCAGGGCCTTGGCCGCACGCATCGGACAAATCAGGCGCAGCCGCCGCTGTTTCGACCGATCGCCACCAATGTGAAAGCCGAGAAGCGTTTCCTGTCGACGATTGCCCGACGCCTCGACACGCTGGGCGCGATCACGCGTGGCCAGCGCCAGACCGGCGGGCAGGGCCTGTTCCGGCCAGAGGACAATCTGGAATCGCATTATGCGCGCGATGCGCTGCGGCAACTCTATTTGCTGATCGTCCGCGGCAAGGTGGAGGGCTGTACGCTCAGTCTGTTCGAGCAGACCACTGGGCTCGCGCTGACGGACGAGAATGGCATCAGGGACGACCTGCCGCCGATCACCACTTTCCTCAATCGCCTTCTGGCGCTCACCATCCAACTGCAAGACATCCTGTTCGCGGCTTTCGAGCAGTTGCTCACGGCGAAGGTTGAAGGGGCCATCGCCGCTGGGGTCTACGACCTTGGGCTCGAAACGCTGCGAGCCGAGCGTTTCGTCGTCACCGATCGGCAGGCGATCTACACCCATCCGGGCACCGGCGCCGAAGCGCAGCTCCTCACCATCGATCAGCGTCACCGCAACCGGCCCATGCCGGTCGAGGAAGCTGTCGCCCAGCTCGACGATCAGCGCGCTGTGCTTCTGATCAACGAACGCTCAGGACGTGCTGCGGTGCAGGTGCCGGCGCCATCCTTCATGCTCGATGATGGCGAGATCGAGCGGCGGGTCCGACTGATCCGACCGATGGAGCAACACCATGCATCGCTGCGTATGATGGGGGACAGTCATTGGCAGCAAGCTGATCGCGGTGCTTTCACGGCTGCCTGGAGCGCCGAGGTCGCGAGCGTTCCGGCATTTTCGGACTCGACCATACACATCGTAGCGGGGCTGCTGCTGCCGATCTGGAAGCGGCTGCCAAACGAATCGAGCCGGGTCTACCGGCTCCAGACCGACGAGGGGGAGCGCATCATCGGACGAAGGGTCTCGGCCGCATGGGCCGCCGGCGCGCTGGCAACCGGCGTCAGCACGCTGACGGGACAAGATGCCTTCGCCGCCCTTGCAGATGGACGAACGATGCTCGACCTAGCGGAAGGGCTTCATCTGCGCCGCGTCCGCGTCATGGGCGCCAATCGCATCGAACTATCGGGCTTCACCGACACCATGCGCGAGCGGCTGACGGCCTACGGGCTTTTCCACGAGATCATATCCTGGAAGCTGCGCATGTTCGTCCCTATGGACGCAAGCGGGCCTGCGGTGCTCGACAAGGTCATCGAGCGCTATCCGGTGCAGCGCATCAGCGAAAGGGAGGCTAGCTGATGCCGCCTCGCGATGCATCCGAACTGGCACGCCGCCTCGCCCAGCGGGCCGAGGCGGCGTGCCGTCATTACCTCTCCAATGGTCGCCGCGTTGGCAACTACTGGCTGGTTGGCGATGTCGGCAATGCGCCGGGTCGCTCGATGTTTGTTCGTCTCAAAGGGCCAGACTCCGGCAAGGGCGCCGCCGGGAAATGGACCGACGCCGCCACCGGCGAGCACGGTGACCTTCTGGACGTCATTCGGGAATCTCTCGGCCTGGCTGACTTCAAGGACGTATCCGATGAAGCGCGCAGTTTTCTGTCCATGCCTCGCGCGGACAGCGAACGTGGCGAACACAGCTCGCCAGCGGTTCCCGCTGCCGGCGGCTCCACTGAGGCGGCAAGACGGCTGGTCTCCATCTCGCGGTCGATACCAGGAACGCTTGTGGAGATCTATCTTCGTGGGCGCGCGATCACAGCCTTGCACGATACCGGGAGCCTTCGGTTTCATCCGCGCTGCTATTACCGTCCTGGACGCGGCCCGACCGAAACATGGCCGGCAATGATCGCGGCGGTCACCGACCTTGAAGGCAAGCTCACCGGCGCCCATCGCACCTGGCTCGATCCGAGCGGGTTCAGCGAGGCCCATCTCGGGCGCGCTCCGATCGAGACACCGAGACGAGCCATGGGCGAACTGCTCGGTCACGCGGTCCGCTTCGGTTGCGGCTGCGATGTCATGGCCGCAGGTGAAGGCATCGAGACCATGCTGTCGCAACGCACCGTCCTGCCTGCCATGCCAGCGATGGCAGCGCTGTCCGCCGCGCATCTCTCCTCAATCCTGTTCCCGGGAACATTGCGGCGGCTCTACATCGCCCGCGACAACGATCCTGCAGGCGACACAGCAGTGGCAACCCTCATCGAGCGCACCAATGCGGCCGGTATCGAGGCGATTGTGCTGACGCCGCAACTCGGGGACTTCAACGAGGATCTGCGTCTGCTCGGTGCCGATGCCCTAAGGGCGTTCCTGCGGGTCCAGATCGCGCCGCAGGATGTCGATCGCTTCATGAACCGGGCGGCCTGACCGTAAGGGGAAGAAGGGCGCGTGCCGGCGGTGCATGGCTCGGATGCGATGGAGGTCCTTCGTTGAGGCGAGGGCCGGCCCACGGCCTTCAAGAGGGCGATCGGGAGCTGGGCGATCCGGACAGGCAATGGCTGCGCCCGGCTATTTTCCGGCGGCCCTTGCCACCCCACGCGGCGCGCCGCGCGGGGTGGCAAGGGCCTTTCCATCGCGAGACAAAATAGCCGGGCTCCGCCATCCTCCAGTGCCGTTGCGGCCCTGCGCTGGCGCTTCGGGTGCAAGTCCGGGTCGTCCATCCCCTTCGTCGCCATGAAGGCCGCGATGGGCGCGGCCGGTCCCACCAAGGCAAGCCGCCATGAGCACCGAACACGATACAGGCTTCGAGCCGCAACCCGCATCCTCACCCATCGACCACATGCTTCAGGAGCTTCAGCTCTACGGCTACCGTCCGTTCGACGACGAACCCGATACGCGCCCGCTTCCCGAGGGCAGGGTCGTCGCGGCCAGCATCGCCGACATCTTCGACGCCCTCGTGGTGGCGCTGGCCGACACGCGCCTTGAACCCGATCTCGAGGAACTGCTGTGGGGTACGGTCAATCTGTTCCATCGCGCGACCAAGCGGATAGAACGCGCGCTCGATGAAAATGAGCTCGCCCAGCAGCGGCTGCAGCGCGAACAGGACGGATCGGAGGTCAAGTCCGTCGAGCTCGAGCGTCTCATCGCCCAGGGTCAGACACTGCTTGAACGTCGCAGCGCCTTTGAATTGATGCGCGACCAGGCTGTCGAGCATTACGAGCGTCACACCCACTCGATCTGGCGCCCACGTTCAGGCTCTGTCGTCAACCATCGCCACTTGACCGCGGCAATGATCGACAGCCGGGACTTCCTGGCCGCGAGGAAGCACGCAGCCAGCCAGGTCCTGTTGCCGCCTGGACCAAAAGTCGCCTTCACAGGCGGGCTCGATTTCAACGATCATCGGCTGATCTGGGCCAAGCTCGACCAGGTCCATGGTAAGCATCCAGACATGGTCCTGCTGCACGGGGGATCGCCAAAAGGCGCCGAGTTGATCGCCGCCAAATGGGCTCAAAGCCGCAAGGTGCCACAGATCGCCTTCAAGCCGGACTGGACCAGGCATGCCAAGGCCGCGCCCTTCAAGCGCAACGATGCCATGCTCGACACCTTGCCGATTGGCGTCATTCATTTCCCCGGCTCCGGCATTCAGGACAACCTCGCGGACAAGGCCCGCAGGCTCGGCATTCCGGTGATGAAGTTTGGCGCCACGTGACATCATCACCAGGCCAATCGCCGCAAGTCAGTCACTCTGATCTCCCGCCGGCCGCGGCGTTTTTTGACGGCTGCCCCTGCCGATGTGGCGTCGAATGAAGGCAAGGCGGCGAACCACGAAGTTCACATCTCATCTCGTCCTGGAATGGAGAACAGGATGCGATCGCCGCGTTTGTCGGCGCAATTCCTTGATCCGGTCCAAGGGCCTGATGCCATCAACCCGTAAAGGGTCGGACTACGCAAAGCGTGCCGCCGTTTCGGCCGTGCCTGCACGGTGATCGCGGCCCTCGGACGGACACATCGGGCGCCTGTCACGCGGGGATCGCTCCCCGCTTCCAGGAACAGGAGCCGGAAAGATGTCCTTCATAGAAGCCAACGCCTTTGCCTTCAGCATCGCCACCAGCCTCATGGTCAGCATCGTCATTTTCCGCGCCGGCGACGGAACACTCTCGGTCGTGCGGGCAGACGAGTATGAAGGAGAAGTCTCCCAGATCGTCCGCGAGATAGATCCACACGAACAATGATCGGGGGAGTCAAGGGCCGGATTTTGCCACCGGCCGTAGATACCTACAGTTCGAACCACAGCTGCCGCTGATCAGGCGGCAACATATCGCCTAGCGACGAAAGCGTCACGCCCAGCAGGCGGATATGTGGCGGCTGCGCAAACTTTGGGGAGGCGGCTCGCATCGATCGACCCGCGAACTGCCATAGCGCATCTGGTCGCCACCATCGTGGAACGGGGAAGCTCCCTCACGTTCACCGACGTTTGCGAACTCAGTGGAAAGATCGGCAATGTTGCGAGCGAGGTGGACCACCTGGCCCTCGCGCTGCCTGTGGTCCTGCACCGCGGAAGCGGAGCATGAGCAGAGTAGTGCAAAGTACTGATAAGGCGACATTATCATGCGTTTTGTCTCGCCGACAAGCTGTGCATCTTTGCCGAAATTGATGGAGCAAGGCGCACGGGCAATTTACTCTGTAATGACGATTAGCCTAGCCCCCGCGACCGCCAGTCCGTTCGCTGCGCCGACCGTTCCGGTCTGGGCGCTACCCGCTGACGTGCACTTAGCGATGCCAGCGCCGCCTTCCAGGCGGGCTAGAATATAGGCTGCCTATGGGTTAACCGCACGGTCGGGAACGGCTTAGCCAACGGTGTCGACACGTGGTCACAACTCTGTCGTGGATTGCGTCGGCCGTATCCACAACATCAAGGGCAAGAACCGGAGCTGACCTCCGGCTCGCGGTCGAAGTTCTGAAGTTCTCGCACTGCGTGCTGTTAATCCAATCAGTCCAAGGTCGGCGCGCTCAATCCAATCGCGAAGGTGCGAAAAGGCATAAACGAAGCGTGCGAAAAGTCGACCGGAGTCTCGGAAAATTCTACCGGGCGGATCTCAAGCCCGACTTCAGTTGCCCGGAGCCGCCAAGTGAGATTGTGGCCAGCGATTTTCGAGCTGTCACGCAATCGACCGCCGCCTGTCTAGAACGGCCACGGCGCGGCGGAACATGCGTTACCCCGCCATTGGAGCTTTTTGGCCCCACTTAGCCGGTCCACGGAACTCAATCCCATAGCGGCCTGCAAGCTCCGCCACTTCCGTTATTTGGTCGGGAATGCGCAGTTCGCGCGTGGCCGCCTCAACGAAGAATTCCTCCAGCCCGCCGGGCGTCAGGATCGTAAGATTGCGCCCTGGCCCTGCACTCACGACCCGGAACGTGTGCGGCACGCCGCGGGCCAAGAAGACCGACCCGCCTGCTGGCACTGCCATAACCTGACCGTCGACCCAGAATTCGTAGGTGCCCTCGATCACGTGGATCACCTCGTCCTCATTGTGGTGCACGTGAACCGGCGGGCCGCCTTGCGGAGGCACCGTCGATTCGAAGACACCCACGATGCCTCCGCTCTGGTATCTGCCGATATTGATCCTGTAGACCGTGCCCATCCATTTGACGGCGCGCGCGACAGGCGCCGAGCCTGTGGCGATGTTCATCGCGTTTCCCTTTCATGTTCGGTCAGCTAGGCTCGGCGCTGCAGCGCCGTTTGCATTGTTAGGGCAATGATCGGGCCGGCGGAAATTGAATGATTGTATGCGGGATATTGGCACCATGAATTTAAGCGCGTTCGATCTCAATCTGCTGCGCGTTTTCAACGCCATGATGCTGGAGCGAAGTACGGTACGCGCCGGGGAACGGGTCGGCCTTTCGCAGCCGGCCGTCAGCTCGGCGCTCGGGCGCCTTCGTTCTATTCTCGGGGATGAGCTTTTCGTGCGCGACGGCAATCGCATGGTGCCGACACCACGCGCTTTTCAGCTGACCGAACCTGTCCGTCAGGCACTGGTGCAGATCGAAGAGGCTCTGGCGGCAGGCGTTTCGTTCGATCCACGGACCTCGACGCGTTCCTTTATGCTCGTCGGATCGGATTATTTCTCAGCCTTGGTCATGCCGAGGTTGGCGGCGATGATAACGCCCGCTGCGCCGTCAATTGCCCTCCAGATGATAGACCACCCTTCGACCGACATTTTCGGCCTCCTGAGCGACGACAGGGCCGACATCGCCTTGGACCGGGCGTTGGAGACGCCGGAGTGGATCGCCAGCCATAAGCTGTTCCGCTCCTGGCTTGTTTGCATCGCTCGCCGTGGGCATCCGGTCCTGGGGGCCAAGGGCCTCCGGCCTGGGGAAACCATTCCTGCCGACATTTTCTGCGCCATCCCGCAAGCCTTGCGTTCGGCTGATGGAAGCAAAACCGGAACCATAGATCCTGCGCTCGAAAGGCTCGGCCTGTCACGCAAGGTCGTCGTCACCGTTCCGCATTTCCAGGCTGTAGCGCTCGCCGTGGCGACGAGCGATCTGCTCGGCAGCATCCCGGTTCACTTTGCGCGTCAGGTGACCGAAGCCCTTGAATTGGATGTCTTCATGCCACCGATGGAATCGCCTGCAATGGACGTCACAATGTACTGGCACCGACGATTTGACCGCGACGCTGGAAGCGCTTGGCTGCGTGAGCAGCTCGTGGCCGTCGCTTCGTTCGATCCGTCAGCCTGAGATACGGTGGATTTGCCACGCTCGGAGCACGCGCTCAACTGCTGTTCTTGCCCATGGGTGCCGGAGTCGTTTTCACACCCGTATAGTGCACAGTTTAGGACGCCTGCCGCTTCCGGACGCAGCCATCAAAAGCGACTGAACGCCGGGCCAGTCGCCGAATTAGTTCCAAGGTGGGACACCGCAGGTTTGGGATTTTTCTTCGCATCCCGTCGCCTATGTGAGACAATGCTAGATCCTTGGCCTGGCTTGGCGGCAATGTCATTGTCGCGTTGCAGTGGTGTTACTGGCCCGCTGATCTGGACATGCTCCAGCGGGTGTTTGACCGGCTCTGCATGGAGCGCCGCCTGGCCAAGAAAGACTGGGAACAGCGGGAACACCTGGCTGCGGAAGTCTTCCAAGTTTTCGACGATGGGACGAAGGAGGAGGCGGACCTGTTGCGTGCGCTTTCCAAGCGCAGCAGAGCATAATCGCTCCCCAGCAAATCAAATACCTGATCGGCGTCATTGCTTGGAAATTCCAGGTGTTTTTCGCTATGCTGCCGGTGGGTGGCGTACGCGTTCACAGCACAAGAAGAGACTGCGCAAGACGAGTGCGAATGTTCACAGAAATTGTCGATGCGCTTTATGAAGCAGCGTTCATAGCGGAAAAATGGCCCGCTGTACTCAGGCAGATCACGGATGCGTCGGCATCGAAAGGCGGCGCTCTCTTTGTCTTCGCGGATGGCGCGCCGGTTCGCGGAAAGGCCGTCGCATGGCTGCAGGATCTGATGAATGAATTCCTTGAGGATGAAAGCCTGCGCCTGTCTACTGCCGCCGCGCGTATGGGCACCGTTCGGCCCTCGAGCTTTGTGGATGTAGACAGATTTATGACGGCCGACGAGGTGCGGGATGATCCGATACGCGTTCGGTTGCGCGCGCGTGGCCTGGGCGTGAATGCCTGCGCGGCCATCCCGATGCCCACGGGTGAGATGGCAATGTTCGTTTTCCAGCGCGGGTTGGGCGAAGGGGGCTACGACGAGCGCCAACTTGAAGTTCTTGACCGGATGAGACCTGACATGGCGCGCGCCACACTTGCGGCCGCGCGGCTCGGCCTCGCGCAGGCGCGCGGCGCTGTCGACGCCTTGGCCAACATCGGGCTTCCGGCCGCCGTTCTCGCCGCCAACGGGCGTGTCCGGGCGACCAACAGCCTGTTCGATCGCGACCAGTCGCTTTTCCTGCCGACGGCGTTTGGCGGCGTCGCCGTTGCCAATTCTCAGAGCAATCGTCTGTTCCATGCCGCGCTGCAAGCGAAGCGTGGCAAACTTTACCCGCGATCTATCCCTGTGCCGGGCACACCGCCGGCGGCAGTGCATGTGCTTCCGCTCAAACGCAGCGCGCATGACCTTTTCGATGGAGGTGATCTGCTCGTCGTCGCGACGGCGATCTCGGCAAGCGCCCTCGTGCCCTCTCCGACCATCTTGACGGGCCTCTTCGACCTGACGCCTGCAGAGGTAAACCTTGTGACTGCGCTAGCCAAGGGACATAGCCTCAAGGCAGCGGCAGCCGAAGCCGGCCTGCAATTCTCGACCGTGCGCACCTACCTCAACCGCGTTTTCCGCAAGACCGGTACAAACCAGCAAAGCCAGTTGGTTGCCCTCTTGAAGTCGGCGCACCCCCTCCCGCGCTGACAGGGGCTTCCAGAGGCCCAACGCTTCGAACGCGGCCCGTCCCCCTTCCTATCATCATATGATGATAGGCGATCCACGGTTTTCTGGGCAGTTTCATCTGCGGCGCCTGATGATTACGGGGACGAGAGCGACGCCGCAATTCGTCCGCCGAGGGATGGCCCATCGGCAAAGGCATCATGATGTTTGGAAGCGTAGTTTGCGGTCCACAATCTGCTAAGAGCCTGCTGACGCGGGATTGCACTGTCGCGTTTGGCTGCGAGCCAATGGCCGACCGAATGCGCCCAAATTCATGGCGCCAATATCCTGCATACAATCATTCAATTTCTCCCCGTCAGATCACGGCCCTAGCAATGGGAGCGGCGCTACAGCTGCTTTCGACCGAATGGTCTCCGCTGCGCGCCCTGATGGCGGTCCGGTCGCGGGCTTGTCAGCGCAGCAGTCCACTTATCGCGTTTGTCCTGAGGTATAAGACGATGAGAACCATGGCCAGCACGAAGGGTATCGGCGCCATCCCCGTGCTGCTGATCCTTGGCGGACTGGGCATGGCGCTCCCTGCCAGCGCGGCGGATGTCGGAGGCAGTTCCGATCACCCGCTGGTCGGACGCTACGACGGGTCCGAGATCGTCGGTTACCAGACGATGCCATTCGATGAGGCAAACCTCCTCGAAGCTCCCTTTTCACCGGCGAGCACCAATGGCGGCGCGGGCTTCAAGACGGTCGAGGGCCACGTCACTCTCATCTACTACGCGCTGCCGCAGGGCCGTTCTACGCTCGAGGTGCTCCGCAACTACGAGGAAGGCCTGAAGGCGAAGGGCTTCTCGGAGGTCTTCACCTGCGCCACCAAGAACGGCTCCTGCTTCGAATCCGGCCAGCCTGAGGGCGGATACCTGCTTGGCCAAGCCGTCGGCGATCCGCTCAGCCTGCCGAAGCTTTCGGACGACTACGTGCACAATTGGTTCCAGGAAGGCGGGCGCTACCTTCTCGCACGGCTCGACCGCCCGGAGGGCGCGGTATACGCGGCCCTTTATCTCGGCGAAAGCAGCAACGGCAACGTCGCCGTGGTCCGGGTTGTCGAGACGAAGGAGATGGAAACCGGCAAGATCCGCGTGGTCACCGCGAAGGAGATCGGCTCGGCGCTCTCTGACACCGGAAAGATTGCGGTCTATGGGATATTGTTCGACTTCGACAAGGACACCATCAAGTCCGAGTCCAAACCGACGCTCGACCAGATCGCGCAGCTGCTGACGTCGGAGCCGGACCTGAAGCTGCGTATCGTCGGCCACACCGACAACCAGGGCGGCGCAGACTACAACCTCGATCTGTCCCGACGGCGCGCTGCCAGCGTCGTTGCGGCGCTCGTCTCCCAATATGGCATCGCAGCCGATCGCCTCACCTCCGATGGCGCCGGCATGATGCAACCAGTCGTATCCAATGACACCGAAGAAGGGCGCGCCAAAAATCGTCGCGTCGAACTGCAGCGGAACGACCCGAGCGGTGGTGCTTCCGGCGGAAACGGCGGCGCTCCGACCAGTTCGGGAAACGCGGGTTAGGCAGGACAAGGTGCGTTCCATAGGCGAGAAGGACCGTCAAATGGCTACCAAGGAAGGCCGAACCGGGGCCGGCGGGTTCCGGCCCCTTTTCCTGGGCATAGCTATCCTGCTTGGTTTGGGCTCGCCGGCCTTAGCGGCTTCGAATGGCGAAGTCGTGCTAGCGGCAGGCGCAAGCACCGGCAACAAGCTCAAGACGCTCAGGCCGGCCGGCGGCGATGACGCCGGGGGAGGCGGCACGCCTCAAACACCGGCGGATATGGGTGGCATGCCGCCGATGCAGCAGGCGGATAGCGCCTGCGGCGATGGCAATGCACTGGCGACGGTGGTGATCAACCAGCCGGGCCTCGACAAGCTCAACGTGCGCAGCGGACCCGGCGGCCAGGTGGTCGGCACGGTGCCAGAAGGCGACACGGTCTCGGTGGTCGGCCCGTGCGGCGCGATCAGCGGGGCGGCGGGGTTCGCCAAGCCGAAGACGCAGCCAGGCGGAGGCGCTGGCGGCGCCGGTGGCTGGTGCCAGCTCAGCGCGCCCGTGCATGGTTGCGTCTCCTCCCAGTTCCTTTCGTTCGGCGGTGGTGATGTTGGCACGCTGCCCGGGGGCGCGGCCGGGTTCGCGAAGTCGAAGAGCCAGCCGCAGGAGCCCGCGTCGGCGGGGGCCGGCTTCTCGGGACGCTGGGCCGCCAATGCCGACAACGTTGCCTACAGCCTCTCGCTCAAGCAGAAGGGCAACAACGTCTCAGGCAATTATCAGGGCGCCGACGGCAGCGCCGGAACGATCAGCGGCAAGCGGAGCGGCAACATTCTGTACTTCTCGTGGGTCCAGAAGGACGGCACACGTGGGAGCGGCAAGTTCGTGCTCGCCGACGACGGCCAGTCCTTTGACGGCTCCTACAACTTCTCCAACAACCCCGATGCTGTCGAGGGCAGCTGGAACGGGACGCGGCAATGATCGCGGCGACCTGACGTTTTGGTTGAACGCAACTTCAACAGGCACATCCCGGAGGAGCCAAGCCATGTCTTTCGAGGGAACGGCGCGCCGCTTCTGCGAGCTTCTCGCGGTATTGACGCTTATGTCTTTCCTCCAGCCAGACCCGGCGCATGCCAGCGACTGCACGTCTTTCTCAGGCGTTTGTGTGGACGAGCACCTGACGTTCAACGGGAACTCCCGCATCCTCGAGATCACCCTGTGGCCAGATGGAAATACTGACGTCTTTAACGTAATCGTGCCCGGACAACCCCAGACGGAATGGAAAACGGGTTCAGTCCTAAGGCTGGCGGTTCAGCCGGATGGCACGGTGACCTATTCGGCACAGGGTTGCTACGGCGGCAAATATGGACTCTCGTCGAGTTGCGGGGCTTGGCGCCAGGTCACGCGGCGATTCCCGCCACTCCATTCTGCCGATGCCGGAAGAAGCGGAGGAGACTCGACCGCCGAAACGGGCGTCGATCGACCGGGCCACGATTACGACAGGTTCGATTTGGAGGTCACAATCGCTGGCTTCGGACCCTGCAAGTCGGCGTGCGAAGCCGACGCAAACTGCAAGGCTTGGACTTATGTCAAGGCGGGCGTTCAAGGTCCTAAACCAATATGCTGGCTGAAATCGGCTGTGCCGCCGCCAACGCCGAACGGCTGTTGCGTCTCGGGTGTGAGGACGGGAACAGCCTCGACACCTCCTCCTCCGGAGAAGCCCGTCAAGCACACCGGCAGGGGCAATGCGTGTGTCGCCTATGGCGATCGCATGTCAGCCATTGCCAGCGAGGCGCGCGGTCTTGGCTGTAAATTTGTTCAGATCGCTCCCTGGAACAATCCCCTCGACTATTGGCTGCAGCGATGCGTGGCCCATTCCGGTGATGGCGTCGCCGATTCCGAGGAAGCCCGCTTCAAGCAGCGATTGAATGATTGCAAGAATGGTGGCGGAGGCAGCGCCGCCGCGACAGGTGGCGGAGGTGACCAGGGTGGCGGCTCCTGCGGCGGGGGGACGGCGACGGTGGTGATCAACCAGGCGGGGCTGGACAAGCTCAATGTCCGCAATGCTCCCGATGGCCAGGTGACCGGCACGGTCCCGGAAGGCGAGACTGTGTCGGTGACCGGTCCGTGCGGCACCGGCGGTGCTGCAGGCATCATCGCAAACAAGCAAAGCGGCGGCGATGGCGGCTGGTGTCGGATCAGCGCGCCGGTGTCCGGCTGCGTCTCTGCCCGCTTTCTGAAGTTCGGCGGCGGGGCTGCCGGCTTCGCCAAGAGCGCGGCGGGGTTCGCCCAGTCGAAGGAAAAGCAGACATCGACGTCTGGAGCGGCCGGCTTCGGTGGAAGCTGGAGCGCCAATGCCGACAATGTCGCCTACGAGCTCTCGCTGCAGCAGAACGGCAACGGCGTCTCCGGCCGCTACCAAGGCGATGACGGCAGCGCCGGGCAGATCAACGGCAAGGTGAGCGGCAACGTGCTGCGCTTCTCCTGGCTCCAGTCGGACGGCACTCGAGGCAGCGGCAAGTTCAAGCTCGCCGCTGACGGCCAGTCGTTCGCGGGCAGCTACAATTTCGGCAACAACCCCGACGCCGTGGAGGGCTCCTGGAATGGGACACGGCAATAGGCAAGGGAGCGCACGACCGTGACAGGTTACACCATCAGTCGATTCCTGCCGCCATTGGCAATGTTTGGCGCTCTCCTGCTGCCGGGCGAGACGCTCGCCGCCGCCCTCAAGCTCACATGTGGGCGCGCAGACGTCATGAACCCTAGGTGGAGCCTGCCGATGACGTTTGCTTATCCAGGCGGCGACGCCGGCCCGGTTACGGTGAGTGGGCCTTTCGGCGACTTTTCGATCGCTGTTAAGCGCTCGTCCATGTCAATCCAGGGTGAGGCCGGCGAGGCTCTGGACGGCACCGCCAAGGTTCGCGTCAAGCTGCCAAGTCTCGCCGGTCTTGAAGCATGCATCGAGCAAACCCGCGATCCGGCGTCGAAGCCGGACGACAAGGACGCCTTCCTCAACGCGCGCGACGCGTGCCTGCAGAAGCTCGCCCCGGCGCCGGGGGGCGCCGATGTCGTAGCGGGACTGAGGATCGGGTTGCTCGCTGACAAGGGCGACTCGAGCGGTGAGGACGGCTTTGTGGATCTCAGGCTCAGATACGAAGGGGAAAGTCGGGCGCCGGACGGGGCGATGACCGTCGAGCCTCTTCCATCTCAATGCCTTTTGGAAAAGTGACTCGATCTGGGGACCAGGTGACGAGTGGGAGCGTCGCCCCACGACACATGACTGGACATTTCAGCTGCGGACATCAACCCGGTCTTTGGAGTGCATAATGCCCCTCACGTCAGTTCTGCGGATATCGGTCGTCGGCCTCACCGTCATATCATGCGCGGCAATCGCCACCTCTGCGTCCGCCCGTGACCGTCCGGGAACGCCGACAGACCCGCAAATATATGGAGGGTTGAGCGTCGGCATTACGGTCACTTGGAGAAATACGGCGGGAACCGTTTTTACAATCGGCGGAGTGCGTCCCGAATTGGTCGGCTTCGAAGTTGAGATGACTAAAAATGGTAACAAGTATGCGCCACCGATGTCGATATTGCCTCGGGAGGTTGGGCGCCAATGGAACCCTTTCTCCTTCGACTACCACACGACGCCCAACCAGCTGCCGACCAGCCCAATCAACATAGTCGGCTTCACGATCCGAGCAAAAGAAGTAGAGCCGAATACCAAATACTGTTTCAGAGTCAGGGCACGAAGGCAATCTGACCAGGTTGTTTCGGCGAATTGGTCAGGCACATCCTGCGTCACGACGGGTTCACCACCGGAGAAGCCCATCAAGCATACCTGCCGGGCCGGGGATCGGGGAGGGTGCTCGACCTCGTCTGCGGGAACCCCGTGGGGGACAGTTTGCGTTCGTTATGCAATGGCAGCCGTTAAGGCCGTTAAGGAAAACAGCAGTCGCGGCTGTGGTGGCACCGGCGCTCTATGGGCTTCGAGCGGAGAGGATCACGTCAAGTGGTGCATGGGTCACAAGGACGACATGCAGCTTCTAGACATGGAAGCCAAGGCGCGATCCGATGCGCTGGCCATTTGTGGCAGCGGTACCAGTAACGCAGGTGGCGGTGGTGACCAGGCCGATAACTCCTGCGGCGGGGGGACGGCGACGGTGGTGATCAACCAGGCGGGGCTGGACAAGCTCAATGTCCGCAATGCTCCCGATGGCCAGGTGACCGGCACGGTCCCGGAAGGCGAGACTGTGTCGGTGACCGGTCCGTGCGGCACCGGCGGTGCTGCAGGCATCATTGCAAACAAGCAAAGCGGCGGCGATGGCGGCTGGTGTCGGATCAGCGCGCCGGTATCCGGCTGTGTCTCTGCCCGCTTTCTGAAGTTCGGCGGCGGGGCTGCCGGCTTCGCCAAGAGCGCGGCGGGGTTCGCCAAGCCGAAGGAAAAGCAGACATCGGCGTCTGGAGCGGCCGGCTTCGGTGGAAGCTGGAGCGCCAATGCCGACAATGTCGCCTACGAGCTCTCGCTGCAGCAGAACGGCAACGGCGTCTCCGGCCGCTACCAAGGCGATGACGGCAGCGCCGGGCAGATCAACGGCAGGG
>NZ_SADP02000018.1:116698-123211 GCF_004010375.2 Mesorhizobium sp. M2E.F.Ca.ET.209.01.1.1
CGGCTTCGGTGGAAGCTGGAGCGCCAATGCCGACAATGTCGCCTACGAGCTCTCGCTGCAGCAGAACGGCAACGGCGTCTCCGGCCGCTACCAAGGCGATGACGGCAGCGCCGGGCAGATCAACGGCAGGGTGAGCGGCAACGTGCTGCGCTTCTCCTGGCTCCAGTCGGACGGCACGCGAGGCAGCGGCAAGTTCAAGCTCGCCGCTGACGGCCAGTCGTTCGCGGGCAGCTACAATTTCGGCAACAACCCCGACGCCGTGGAGGGCTCCTGGAATGGGACACGGCAATGATCGCGGGGTCCTGACGCTTTGGTTGAACGCACGCAGCAACAACATCGAGGAGGTTCACATCATCATGTCTAACCGTTCGGCCGCTCGGCGCCGCGTGCTGGTTGCACTCTGCCTTTTTGCCGCGCCGCTCTGACCGCTGAAAAGGCCGATGCCCTATTCGCCGAAATTTGCGGCGACACCTGCCCAATCGTTGGCGGGTGTGATCGCCAAGCTTGCGATCGTGGTTCGGGAAGCGACTGACAACACCTGCATATTCGAATTTCCGCTGCCGCACATCCGCTTCGGCGCTGGCAGACCTGCGACGCCTCACTGATGACCCGAAGAATGACCGGCCCGCCGGCTGGCCCGCTGGCGACCAGGCGGTCGGCTCACTCTTCGGGCTGCCCGCCTCGTCTTCGCCGCTTGGCGTGCGTTCACTACGTGGAGCCAGGACGATGATGAGGCCTATCGCGCCTGGACGGAGACATTCAAGACACTGCATGGCGCAAGCAGGCTGCCCTAACATCCCGGCCTGATCCGCCAGGCGCCGGGAGCTTCTTCTCGTCCGTTCGTCAATGACGGAATCCAAGGATTTCGCCTAACGGCACGTCCCCCTATCAAATCCGTGAGTAGGGAAGGATGCGGATGAAGCCGGATACATCGAAGTGGCGTGACGCACAGGCATATGCATTCGTTAAAGGCGCCGCCGCCGATGCGATTGCCTGGGAGTTCTTGCGACGCAATCCGCTATATCAGCAAGACTTCACTGCCTCCCGCTCGACCAAGGCAATGCGCGCGCTGCGCAAACGCTGGGGGTTACAGTTTCGCTGCCAGGCCAGACCAGTCCGCGGTCGAGCAGCCCGTTTATTGGGCGCCTGAGGTTGATCCTGGGATCGTCAATCTTGTTGAGGTTCCGCCGGATCTGCGCGCGGGGGAGGGCAGCACCTTCGACGTCCCACTTGCCGCCGGTCGGCATGACGAGATCGGCCGCCATATGCGATCTCCCCCCGGCACGCAGCTGGCACTTCTCGGCGAGACGCAGCCGGGGAAGCCGCTCGCCGCGATTGTTCCCCTCGATGAAATGGCACGTGACCGGCTTCAGGCGATCGAGCGGTTCATCCGCGCGATCCACAGGCAATACCATCCCGACCCCCGCTTGACCTCAGCCCAGCGCCGCCGCCTGGGTCACATGCTGCGATGCCTGGATGGGCGGGACCAACAGGCATCCCTCTTTGAAGTCGCGACCGCCTTGTTCGGTCGGCGGCTGGTCAGCGCCGCTGACTGGCATGACTCGGCTTTCCGCTACCAGACGCATCGCCTCTTGCGCGACGGCCTGAAAATGGTCGAGCGCGGCTATCGCCAATTGCTGCGCGCGCGACGGCGTCATTTTTGAAGGGCTCTTCCTGCAATGATACGCGGTCGTCCCGCTTCGGGGTTAAGTCCGGGCGGGAGTTGATCGCATGATCGAATGTAGGTCCGGTCGCCCACTATAATGTGCTCGGAGGCGGCTCTGGTGGCGGTCGGGCCGGATTGTCGGAGGGGAAACAGGCCCCCACACCCCAGCAGTTATGGATATCCTACCGGCGACCACGTCGCTTTTGTCACGTAGGCCCGGATCCGCCATCGCCTCCGCCTTTCCTTTCACAGAGCGCACCAACGACCTCTCGAACGGGCTGATCTGGCCGAAGGCCGGCTGAAGCCTCGAGCGCCCATGCCGCAATGGCGGGGCGCGAGTTTCTTCCCCTGGGCGGAGCCCATTCCTCGCGAACCAAGAAACGCGCGTCTGCGCCATCCTCCGCTTTGCTGCGGTCGCAAGTGATGCGGCAGCACTCGCCTTCGGCCTCACGATCGCCATCGAGGTCGCATGGTGCGGGCTCGGAAACGAAGAAAACGGAGACAGAAAATGGCTACCATCGGCACTTTCAAGAAGACCAATGCGAACGAGTTCACCGGCGAGATCGTCACCCTCAGCGTCCAGGCCAAGGGCGTGCGCATCGTCCCCGACACAAGGGCCAACGGCGAGAACGCTCCAAGCCACCGCGTGGTGGTCGGCAAGGCCGAGATCGGCGCCGCCTGGTCCAAGCGATCCAACGAGGGCCGCGATTATCTTGGGCTCAAGCTCGACGATCCGAGCTTCACCGCTCCGATCTACGCCAACCTCTTCGCCGACGAGGAAGGTGAGGGCCATAGCCTCATCTGGTCCCGCCCCAATCGCCGTAACGGCGAGTGAATCAAGAGCCTCGCCCGGCCAACGCCGGGCGAGGCTCTTCTCATGCTGACTGCCGAAGCTCTTCGCGCCGCCGGGCGCCATGACCGGGCCTCCTTTCATCAGACGGGTTGGTTGACCAGCAATGGCGTGAAGATGATTGAGCGTCGGCTCCGCCAATTGCCGCGCCCGCCGGCGCCACTGCCCAAAGCCCTCTGAGCGGTGCGAAATAGCGCCCCTCAATTGCGCACCTGATCTTCGTCCCCAAGCTCCTCCATCCTGGCCATCGATCGCCGTTCAACCGCAACGGCCGGAAGGAGACACCTCATGAACGCTGACGCCGCGCCATTGCCGCCGCGCTATCTGCGCACTTCGGAAGCTGCGCACTTCCTCAGTCTCTCGGCGCGCACGCTGGAGAAACACCGCACCTATGGGACCGGGCCTGCTTATCGCAAACTTGGCGGTCGCGTCGTCTATTCTGTTGACGACCTTCAGGCATGGGCTCAGCGGGGCGCCATGACGTCGACAACCGATCCGCGTGGGTCGGTGCTGCCTGCCAAGCCTCCGGCGGGACGCCTGATCCCCTATGCCGGACGCGAGAGGCGCTGACCCTCCCTCATGCCTCGAAGACCACGGCAACCGTCGGAGCGGGGACAGCTCGATCTGTTCCAGGCGCTGCCAGGTGTTGTTGCACCACGCGATGCGCAGGATCTCATGGCCTATCCATTCTTTTCCCTTGCCAAATCCAGGCGCGTGGCGCCGATCGATTTTCGCGCCGGCGATGTGGCGATCCGTGTCGAAGCGATGCCCGATCATGGCATGGCGACGATCTGGGATGCCGACATCCTGATCTGGGCCGCGAGTCAGATCGTCAACGCGCGGGATGCCGGATTGCGCACGTCGCGCCTGATGGCCGCGACGCCATACGAAATACTCACCTTCATCGGACGCGGGGTCTCGAAGCGAGACTACCTGCGCCTCAAAGCTGCGCTCGACCGCCTGCAGTCGACAAGCGTCGTCACCTCCATTCGTCAACCTGCCGAAGGCCGGCGCCATCGCTTCTCGTGGATCAACGAGTGGCAGGAACGCGCCGACCGAAACGGGCGACCGCTCGGCGTCGAGCTGATCTTGCCCGATTGGTTCTATCGCGCGGTCATGGACGATGCGCTGATCCTGACGATCGACCGTGCATATTTCGGGCTGACGGGTGGTCTGGAGCGCTGGCTCTACCGGCTGGTGCGCAAGCATGGCGGACGCCAGCGCGCCGGCTGGCGTTTCGACATCGGCCACCTGCATCGCAAGTCCGGCAGCCTTTCGCCGCTCAAGCGCTTCGCCTTCGAGCTGCGTGAGATCGTGCGCCGCCAGCCTCTGCCCGGGTACCTTCTGTTCACGGAAATCGAAGCCCGCGGCCGTGTGTTGTTGGCTTTCGAACCAGCACCGACGCCTGTTGACAGGTTCGTGCCATCGGGAACCCGAACTATCGTGTCATCGGGAACCGCGTCCTCGTGCTTTCGGGAACCGCCATTGGCGCTAAGCGGCGGACCGGGCGCGGAAAATCGCGCTCCTAACTTAGAGTCTAACTCTCAATCTAACAGTCTTGCGCCCACGCCGCGGACTGGCGGTGACCAGCGGTGGCTTGGCCGGCGCGAGGGAGACGACGCATGACGCCGTCAACTCCATCGACGCCGCGCGGCGATTTGACGACGGTCGAGCTGATCTGGATCGAGAAGCGGATCGAGCATCGCCTCCGCTTCGGACGTCCTGCCAATCAGACGATCATCGACAAGCGGCGCCGCGTCGTCGCTTTTGCGCCAGGCAGTATCTTTGCATTCGTGCGCTGGGCGGCGAACGACTTTGGCACCATCGTTTCGCGCATCGACATCGTGCGCGCCGTCTTTCCCGGTGAACCTCATCAGACGTTGCCTTACATCCGGCCAGGCGGCGAGATCCTTCTCAAGATCGCGGGATGGGACAAGGTCGAGCGCGTTCTCGAATTGATCGATGCAATCGAGGCGATCGGCCTCGATCCGGTCGAGGCGTCACCCGACTATTGGCGCCAGACTCACAACCGGCTGGTTGCCGGCGGAACGCCGCGCGCCTATTCGCTCGAGCAGCACCGGGCCTTTCTGTTGCGCAAGCGAGCAACATCATGAGCCGCGCCGCTTCCATGACCGCAGCGCTCGTGGCCGCAGTCGCCACGGTCGCTCCGGCTGCGGTGCGGATGCCGCCGCTTTTGCTATGGAACGCGTCGGCCAGCGCGCCGATCGGGTTTTACGCGATCAGCGAAATGGCCGTTCCTACGACTGGTGCGCTCGCCGTCATTGACCCGCCAAAGACCGTCGGGCTCTTCGCCGCTGGGCGAGGCTACCTTCCGCTCGGAGTGCCGATGCTGAAGCACATCGAGGCGCTTCCGGGGCAGGAAGTCTGCCGCCTCGGTCGCCTCATCGCGGTGAACGGGCGTGCGCTTGGCATCGCATTGGAGCGTGACCGCAAGGGGCGCGCGCTACCTGACTGGCAGGGCTGCCGCATCGTCGCCGGCGACGAAGTCTTCGTCATGAACCGGCAAGTCCAAGACAGTCTCGATGGCCGCTATTTCGGCCCTTTCCCGGCGACCTCGATCGTCGGACGCGCGCTGCCGCTTTGGACCGACGAGAGCGGCGATGGGCACTTCGCCTGGCTCGCTCCGCCGACCTGAAATTCACCCAGTCATCAAGAGGAAGGAGATGGACCATGGCCGAGATCGGGGTCTTCCAGAAAACAGAATCCGGTTACTCAGGACGCATTCGAACACTGCTCGTCGATGCCGAGCTGGTGCTCGTCCCGACGACGACATCCGACGGCAAGGCGCCGGATTTCCGCATCCATATCGGCGCGCCCGGCGGTCCAGAAGTTGGCGCGGCCTGGAAGGAAACCGGCCAGACGGCTGGCGACTATCTGTCCTGCCGATTGGAGGATCCGGTGTTTGGCCGGCGCTTTCGTGCCGGTCTCTTCCGATCCGATGACGGCTCCTGGTCGCTGCGCTGGATTCGCCCGAAACCAAAGCCGGAGCGTGCCCGATGAGTGGGCCATCGACGTCGAGCTGCGCGGACGAAAGTCGCCCCGTCCGTCGGTTGCGCAGTCGGAGTGGCGCACTTTGTCTTGTCGTTGGCATGCTGATCCTCTGTGGCGCAATGACAGGGGCGGCCGCACAATTCGCGCCGGCCTCCAGCAAATCCGTGGACGATCCTTATGCCGCGCATATCGCCGAGGCATCGCATCGCTTCCGCGTACCTCAGCGCTGGATACGGGCAGTCATGTATCTCGAAAGCGGCCGCGATCCGCGCGCAGTCTCGCGAAAGGGGGCAGTGGGTTTGATGCAGATCATGCCCACGACCTGGGCTGAGCTGCGCCTCCGTCACCAGCTCGGCCGCGATCCCTATGATCCGCGCGACAACATCCTTGCCGGAACGGCCTATCTTCGCGAGCTCTTTGATCGATACGGCTCACCGGGCTTCCTGGCCGCCTACAATGCCGGGCCGCGGCGTTACGAAGCCTCCTTGAAGGGCCGCCCGCTCCCGGCTGAGACCTGGGCCTATGTTGCGAAGCTTCGCCCTTTCTGGGGCGGCGGTGATGCGCCCGGCTCGCTTACCGCCGCCCACGCAAAGGCCGTGAGCTGGCGGATCGCGCCTCTCGTCGTGCCGCTGTCGGCCTCCGGGCCTGGATCGGATCTTGCGCCCGGCCAAGGCGCTTCCGTCGCGCATTCGGCGGCAGCTTCCGTGGACGATGTCTTCGCGGCTGGCTCGCAGCGGCGCGAGCTGTTCGTCGTGTCCGAAACCGGGGCATCGGTGCGGTGACGGCCAAATCTGCAAATCGTGCCTGGGCGTTGTTCTGGACGTCAGGGCGCAGGGAAGGGGAGCCCGCGAGGCAACAGGTAAGCGTCCGGTCGTTGCACGTCGCTCAGATCTTGACAGGATTTTCGACTTTCTAAGCCCAAGGCAGGAGTTCATCGAGCCGGTTTACTGGATGACCGTCGACCATGCGGACGAGTACATCGCGC
>NZ_SADP02000187.1:0-445 GCF_004010375.2 Mesorhizobium sp. M2E.F.Ca.ET.209.01.1.1
TCTGCTGTGGCGTCTTCACGCACAGGCATGCCCGACCGGATGGACTGCGCGAACTGGCTCGCGTCACGCGCCCGAACGGCTTCGTCATCGCGAGCACCCGCAAGAGCTATGCGGAGGCGACATCCTTTGAAAATGCTGTGCGGCGTCTGCAGGATGCGGGTCTTCTGATGCCGGCACTTTGTCTTAGCGATGCGAGATACTACGAGGAAAACGCGCATTATTGGGCTTTCCAGGTGCTTGATAAAGCAAGAGCAACGGGTGAGCGGCTGTGACACACTAGCGCAGATCTCGCCGGCGGATCTGACTTTCGATGACCCGAACCGGCACTCGCCGATCGGCATGCGAAAGGCTTTTGACACCGATTAGGCCTAAAGCGGATCCGCGTCCCACGCAGAAACACAGGGGCTAAAGATGTAAAGGCTCTTGAACGTTGCTTGAAGTGCAC
>NZ_SADP02000188.1:0-444 GCF_004010375.2 Mesorhizobium sp. M2E.F.Ca.ET.209.01.1.1
GGCGCCAACGATAATTTGGTCCAAGCAACTTGGCCCATGGCATGTCAGGAGCTCACGATGGGCGGAGCGGCCAACCATCCACGCACGCTGAGATATGTCGCGGAGATCACGCGCAAGCTCGCGAAAATGCTCTCGCGAACGCACTACCAGATGCTTGTCTATCTTCTTGAAATGACAGCGGTCGAGGCGGAGAGCCTGGCGGATGCACAGGATCCAAGGCGCGCCCCGCCGACCAAGCAGCCTCAGCCGCGCGACTGACCGTTTGCCGTAAGGCGGTCCAGCATGACCAGGCAGTTCAGCCTGTGCGTCTCTATGGCCCGTGGAGCATCGCATTCGACGATAGCGCGCTCGAACCGGTCGAGCGCGTTGAGCGCGGCAAGCAGATCGCCGGACGGCTTGCCCCGCGAAAACAGGATACGCCGCGCCCTGACGCCGCCAGCCGCG
>NZ_SADP02000189.1:0-379 GCF_004010375.2 Mesorhizobium sp. M2E.F.Ca.ET.209.01.1.1
GCTTGATACTCGGCGAAATCGAGCAATTTGATACCGAGTTTTCTGCCCTCGAAAGCCGGCGCGACGGCGACGCTGAAGATAAGCGCGTGGTCGGGATGCCGTTCGAGGACAATCAGCCCTGCCAGTTCGGCGCCTTCTTCCAGAAGCCAGATCTCGCCGCGCTCGATGCGCGGCTTGTAGTCCTCGGTCACAGGGATCGGCGGCGCGCCGAGCAGGGCGGTGTAGGGGTCATAGGCCGTCGTGGTTACAGCGACAATGGCGCAGAGATCGTCGGGGCGGGCGATTCTGGGCTTCATGGCAAGCTTCCTGCTAGCGAGGCGCGCGGTCGGAGCCAACCAAGGATCCGTCGCCTTTTCCGGACGAGGATCGTGTTAGGGAC
>NZ_SADP02000190.1:0-443 GCF_004010375.2 Mesorhizobium sp. M2E.F.Ca.ET.209.01.1.1
CCGATCTCAAATGGCGCGTTGAAGTGTTCCTTTATGATGTCGCGCTCATAGAGGCTGGTGCGGCCTGTGAAGCTGACTATACGGCCGCTAAGGTCGATCCGGCCGCGGCTGCGCTCGCTTAGACCTTCCTCAAGACGTTCAACGACCCAGCGGCGGGTGTCGTCCCATTCGGTGAACAGGATCAGCCTGCGATCCTTCCACTCGTGCTTGTCATCAAGCATCTCCGCTTCGATCCAGTCGAGCAACTTCTCGATGCGTTCATCCGGAGCGTCGCGAGTAGCCCCTGTAATCTTCAGCATCGCTTCGACATGAGCGATCGCGGCATTTAGATCGCCAAGTTCGCTCCTTGCTTCGTCGGTGATCAACTCGATCAGATCGTCGCTTTCAACGACGTCCTCAGCGATGTCCTCGCCGACGGTCAGCCGCTCCTGCCGTCGTTGCAG
>NZ_SADP02000191.1:0-443 GCF_004010375.2 Mesorhizobium sp. M2E.F.Ca.ET.209.01.1.1
GCCAGCCTTATCCTGCGGCACGGCACCGACGGCGTGGTGCCAGGGCTGAACGACTACCCCGGCAACCACCCGCCGGTCTTTCCGCTCTTCTGGAGCTTCCGCATCATGGTCGGCACCGGGCTCTTGATGCTCGCCGTCTCGTGGTCGGCCGCCTTCTTCCTCAAGCGCCGGCATTCGCTGCCCAGGCCGCTCGCCCTGCTGATGGTGCCGATGGCGCTGTCGGGCTGGCTGGCGACACTGGCCGGCTGGTACACGACCGAGATCGGCCGCCAGCCCTGGCTGGTGACCGGCGTGCTGAAGACCGCCGACGCCGTCGGTCCGGTGGCCGGCAGCCATGTCGCGCTGACGCTCGCCATCTATCTCCTGCTCTACCTGCTTTTGCTGATCGCCTATCTCGGCGTGCTGGTGCACCTGGCGCTGAAGGCGGCCAAGGATGGCGATTC
>NZ_SADP02000192.1:0-442 GCF_004010375.2 Mesorhizobium sp. M2E.F.Ca.ET.209.01.1.1
CTGGCCCTCTCGGACAGTTTCGGCCTGCCGGCGGCGGTCGGCTCGGTCGTCGCCTACGGCGCCGGGGCCGTTTTTTCCTATTGCGGGCATCGCTTCGTGACGTTCATGTCCGACGGAGCGGTTGGCTTCGAAATCGTCCGCTTCGTCTGCGCAACCGGCGCCGGATTCCTTCTCTCCGTCGGGCTGGCCACGATTCTCGCCGATCTCGCCGGACTCCCGTCCTCGGTGCCGGTGGCGCTGGCTTCCATTCTGGTGCCGCTTCTGAACTTCGTGGTCTTGCGCAAATTTGTCTTCGTCGGGGGCGGCCCCTCGAGCGCCAACAGTCCCCTCTGTCCCGAAGGACGGAGCCGATGACCGTCGTCCTCGACAGACCGACAGCAGATGCGCCGGTCGGCGAGGTGCGCAACACGCAGGCATGGACCGTGATCCTTTGCCTGCTGGT
>NZ_SADP02000193.1:0-441 GCF_004010375.2 Mesorhizobium sp. M2E.F.Ca.ET.209.01.1.1
GTTTCCTGCTGCGCCTGGCAATGGGCTACCCGAGCGCGCAGGCCGAGCGCGAACTGCTGCGTGGCAGTGATCGCCGCGACCTGATCGCGCGCGCGGTGCCGAAGCTGGACGACACCCAGGTGCGTGCGTTGCGTGAAGCGGTTGGCCAGGTGCACGCCAGCGACGCGCTGGTCGACTACGTGCAGGCGCTGCTGACCCGCAGCCGCCAGCATGCCGGGGTCCGCGTGGGCCTGTCGCCGCGTGCCGGGCTGGCCCTGCTGCGCGCCGCCAGGGCGCACGCGCTGCTGCTCGGCCGCGGGCACGTGGTTCCCGAGGACGTGCAGACCCTGTTCGTGGCGGTGGCCGGCCATCGCCTGGTGGCCGAGGCCGAGTCCAGTTCCGGGCCGGCACTGGCGCGCGCGATCCTGCAGACCGTCGCGGTGGACTGACGGTGGCCACACG
>NZ_SADP02000194.1:0-441 GCF_004010375.2 Mesorhizobium sp. M2E.F.Ca.ET.209.01.1.1
GCGCCGCGCACGATCTCCGCGATATAGGCGCCGGCATTGATGATGATCGCCATGATCGCGGCCGCCAGCGGGTTGATGCGGACATCCGCCAGGATTGGCAGCGCGAAATAGATGAATATCACCTGCACGATGATAGGGGTGCCGCGAATGATCTCGACATAGATCATGGCGATGGCGTTAAGCACGATGTTGCCATAAGCGCGCGCCAGCCCGGCGGCGAAGCCGATGACAAGGCCGCCGGCAAGCCCGGCGAGCGCGATCAAGACGGTGAGGCGGGCACCCTTCAGCAGCTCGGGCAGTGCCTGCCAGATGACGGACAAGTCGAAATCCATGAGAGCCATCCTTCAGGGGGGGCGCCCCGACCATGCCGGCGCGCCCCAAGGTCCAAGGGGAAGATCCAGGCGGAATCCGGTGGATCAGCTCTTCGGCGGCTCGGTGCCG
>NZ_SADP02000195.1:0-440 GCF_004010375.2 Mesorhizobium sp. M2E.F.Ca.ET.209.01.1.1
GCGGGCAGGCGCGGGAAGATGGTGCCAATCGCGAAGGAATAGATCGCAAAGCCGGCATAGACGCGGTGCTGCGGAGCGAGTTTCAGGCCACGGGTCATCACGGACATCCAGCAAGGAGATTTTGGCGGGGCCGCCTCTCGGGCCGGCAGCGGACCTTTCTTGCAAGAACGGGCAAAAAATGCAATAACATGGACAAATAAATAGGATCGTGCATGTTCACCGAAGAACGCCATCAACTCATTCGCGATCAGCTTGGGGCGCACGGAAAGGTGCTGGCCGGCGAGCTCGCCAGCCGTTTCGGCGTCTCGGAGGACACGGTACGGCGCGATCTCAGGGAACTTGCCAAGGCGGGACAGTTGCGCCGCGTCTATGGCGGCGCGGTCGCCTCGGCGCCCTTTGCCGCCGCCACGCTCCGCCCCCCGAGCCGCCATGCGGTCGCG
>NZ_SADP02000196.1:0-439 GCF_004010375.2 Mesorhizobium sp. M2E.F.Ca.ET.209.01.1.1
GCTGCAGTGCCACGCCCTCGCGCCACAAGGCATCGATGCCGTCTTGCCACGGGCGGTCGAACAACTGGCCCAGCACTGGCAACATCGCGTGTGGAATGGCCCAGTGGCGGCATTCCAGGTGCGTGTCGAGCGCCTTTTCCAGCAGTGGCATCCGGAAAACTTCCGCATCGACTCCCGCCGGCACGATCACGCTGACCCCGCGCATGCGCGTCTGGCCGGGGTGCGCGCCGGTCATCTCGATCTGGTCGCGATGCTGGGCGGTCATCGCGGTACCGGCACGCAGGGTGAATGCACCGCGTCGCGGGATACGCACGTCGACCTGCCCCTGCAGCATCACGCGGATGGCAAGCCCGGGACGCTGCTGCGCGGTAGCCACATAGGGGAACCGGTTGTGCACGTCAGAGGCGATCAGGCTCATGCCACCGCGCATGAACTGTTC
>NZ_SADP02000019.1:0-110077 GCF_004010375.2 Mesorhizobium sp. M2E.F.Ca.ET.209.01.1.1
TCTCGACGCAGCGGCGTTAGACGGGCATTCTTGTGGATGTTCATTCGGTCCTCCGGGAATCACTGAAGCTTCGACAACCTCAGCTTTCTCGGTCGGGGCCGAATGGACAACCTCCTGAAAGCTCACAGCTAGGTCAGGATGACCATTCGACCAAAAATATCCTGATCCAGGATCAGGGTTTTCTGGCGCCCAGATTGGGAAACATCTGCATGACGCCCCCAATGCAGGCGAGATAGAGGCCGGTGATCGTGATGCCGATCTTGGTGAAGTCGCTGACCTGTTCTCCCAGCACGCCGATCTTGTCGTAGAAGGCGGCAAGCGCTGCCTGCGCCAGCGCCAGCGCGCCGAAGGCGCACCACAAGAGCGTCATGCCGAGATTGACCGGCCGCAGCCGCACGACGCGCACCGGATGGATGAAGTTGATCGGCAGGAAGGTCAAAATGCCGGCAACCACCACCACGGCGAACGATACCCATTGCCCCGGCTCGATGACGAAGAGCGTGAACACCACCATGTTCCAGACGACCGGGAATCCTTTGAAGAAGTTCTCCTTCGTCTTCATGCCGGTGTCGGCATAGTAGATCGCGCTGGAAACGACGATGATGGCCGCCGACAGGAAAGAGAGATTCTCGCCCATGAAGCCGCGCTGATAGAGTGCGAAGGCCGGGATGAGCACGTAGGTGACATAGTCGATGATGTTGTCGAGGAGTTCTCCCGACCATGTCGGCAGGATTTCCTTGACCTCGAGCTTGCGGGCGATCGGCCCGTCGATGCCGTCGACGAACAGTGCCAACCCGAGCCACCAGAACATTGCCGTCCAGCGTTCCTCGCTGGCCGCCACCAGCGACAGAAAGGCCAGGAACGATCCCGACGCGGTGAGCAAGTGCACGGAGAACGCGCGCGCCTGCGGCCACGTCACCTTCTTCTTCGGCAACGGGATCCGCTGCGCGATCTTCTTCGCCGCTTTCCTGGCCGTTGTGTTTTTGCTCACGGTCCCCGCCAGTCCAGCTTGCAGATTTCGGCCGAGCGGCCGGCAAAATTCCAGTTGCGGCCGAAGGCGCGCATCTTGCTCTTGTCGGACTTCGCCACGATGATTTCCGGCGCGATCCAATATTCGGAATTGGTGATCACCGTGTCCTTCTCGCGGTCCTTGCCGGGGATCGGCGTCACCGCGCCATCGATAATCCGCGGTATCTGGAAGACGCGCGTCCTGTCGCGCGTCTCGTAGGTGATCGGCACCTGCTCGACGCCGAGGAATTTTCCGACAAGGATCGACAGCAGCGAGGTGGTGCCGCCCGCCTTGCCGGTGAATATCTTGGTCAGCGCCTTGACCGCATAGACCGACGCCCGATTGTCGATGAACAGGCCGGCGGTCCAGTTGCCGCGGCTCATATAGCCGGGGATTTCCATGATCAGGCCGAGATTGAGACCCGAAAGGTCGACTTCGCCGAAATGGCCCGCATCGATGCGGAAGCCGGCCCAGGTCTGGCAGTAACCCTCGGTTGGCGGATGGCTGCCGAGCGACAGCACGCAGGGACAGAAAACCGTGCAATTGCAGGAGAGTACCAGCTCCCCTTTCATCGCCCAGCTTTGGTCGGTCATCGAATTCTCCCCTTACGCCGAAACTAATAGCAGGGCTACCGCCCACACAAGCAGTATCGTACCGGCAACCCGGCTGGCCACCCTGCCGGCGGTCTGTTTTTCGATCAGGGTGAACAGGCCGATCAGCGCCATCCAGAAGACGTTCGTCGCGCCGACGGCGAACATCACCAGCATCAGCGCCCAGCAGCAGCCGAGGCACCAGACGCCCTGCTCCAGTCCAAGCCGGAAGATTCGGCTTGGTTTCGCGCTCCAATTGGCGAACAGGATCGAGAACGGGTTGCGGCATTTTTCGAGGCACGCCTGTTTGAGGCCGCTGAATTGATAAAGGCCTGCAACAAGCAGCGCCGCGGCGCCGGCAATACCGACTGCGGGATCGAGGATCCGGCCGGAACCGGCAAAAGCGTAGACTGCGAGCGTCAGCGCGGCGAAAGCCACGGACGCGCCAAGCCATGTGGTGAGGTATCCGGCAACGAGCGCCAGCGGATGAACAACCGGCTCGCCCTTGATCCTCGCCGTGTCGGCAATTTCGCAATAGGTGCGGATCAGCGGCGCGGCCGAAGGCAGCATCGTGGCCACCGCCATCAGGAACCACATCAGCACAAGCGCCGGCGCTTGCAGGCCGGCCGGGCCGGCAAGCTGCGCTGGCGCAAGGCAGAGAGCGAAGAACCGCTCGAGAAAGTCCGGCAAAGGCAGGCTCGGGAGATTCTTCAGCAGCATATCGCCGGGCCTGCCGGCAAGGCTGCCTTCAGCGCCGCGGATCGCCATCGCCCCGAGAAGCAACCATGCAAGGACAATGGCGACGCCCACCATGAGCGTGACCACAAAGCGCGGACTGCGCGCCACGCCCGCCGTCGCGCGGCCGGCGCGGTCGAGATGGCTGAAATCGTGCTGCTCGCCGCTCATGGCAGTCGAATGGGCTGAATCGCCGCGTTGATCAAGCCGGCTGGTCTGACCTATATCCTAGATTAAGGCCCGACGGGTCGCCTCTCATCGTGGAAGCCTAACGTGGAGCATAACGACAAGGCCCGCATTCTGGTTGCCGGCAGCGGTCCGGCCGGCTTGATCGCGGCGCTCGGCTTTGCCCAGGCTGGCTTTGAGGTGACGCTGGTCGGTCCCGAGGCCAACACCACCGATGGCCGCACCACGGCGCTCATGAATCCGGCCCTGAAAGTGCTCGATCGGCTGGGGGTACTTGCCGAACTCAAGCCTCAGGCGGCAGCGCTCAAGGTGATGCGCATCGTCGACGCCACAAGGCGACTGATCCGCAGCCCAACCGTGACCTTCCGCGCCAGCGAGATTGGCGAGGAACAGTTCGGCCTCAATCTGCCGAACAATGCCCTTGTTCCGGTCCTCGCCAAGGCGGCTTCGGCTCATGACGGCATTCATTGGCTGAAATCCACGGTCGAATCCTGGAGCCTCGACGCCGACCATGCCCATGCGAGGCTGGCCGACGGCACCGGGGTGTCGGCATCCCTGGCGGTCGCCGCCGACGGGCGCCTGTCTCCCGCGCGGGAAGCCGCCGGCATTCGCGCTTTCGCGCGGCCTTATCCGCAATCGGCGCTTGTCCTCAATTTCGGCCACCGCAGCGACCACGGCTTCGTTTCGACCGAATTCCATACCGAAACAGGCCCATTCACCCAGGTGCCGCTGCCCGGCAGGCGCTCGAGCCTTGTCTGGGTCGTGAAGCCGGAGAAGGCGCAAGAGCTTGCCGCGCTTGATGATGCAACCCTGTCGGAGCGTATCGAGCAGCAGATGCAATCGATGCTTGGCCGGGTCTCGGTCGAGCCGGGTCGCCAAATCTATCCTTTGTCGGCGGCTTCGCCCGCCCGGTTCGCGCAAAATCGCGTCGCGCTCGTCGGCGAGGCGGCGCATGTGTTTCCGCCAATCGGCGCCCAAGGGCTCAACCTCGGCATCAGGGACATCGACGATCTGATTGGAATCGCCAGTGAAAACCGCGACTATCCGGGGGCGAGCAGGAGTCTTGCCGCCTATGACACCAGGCGCCGGCCCGACATATGGGCGCGCAGCGGCGCGGTGAACCTGCTCAACATGTCGCTGCTGTCCGACATGCTGCCCGCACAGCTGGCGCGCAGTGCCGGCCTCAATGCGCTGGGCAGCTTCGCGCCGCTGCGGGCTTTCTTCATGCGCGAGGGATTGCGGCCGGGCAGCGGCTTTCGCGCCATTGCCGGCGGCCTGCGCAAACCGGCCGGGCGTTAGAGGCTACTTGCCGCGTTTTTCGACGCCGCCCGCGAAACCTTACGCGCAGCCCATCCGTGGCTTGCAGCACGGACCGCGGCTATTGAATTGCGGCAGCGCCTGCGCCAAATAGGCCCAAGCCGAAAGTCGGGGTCGATTTTTGGCTTCGTGACGTGTAAATTCAAGGTCTTAGGCGCCCTGTGCGCGGCCACGAAAGGCGCCTCGGAACCTGAGTGGTGAGTGCGATGAAAACGGCCAAATTCTCGATCGGGCAAGTGGTTCGCCACAGGATGTTTCCGTTCCGCGGCGTGATCTTCGACGTCGACCCCGAATTCGCCAACACCGATGAATGGTACGAGGCCATTCCGGCCGACGTGCGTCCGCGCAAGGACCAGCCTTTCTACCATCTTCTGGCGGAAAATTCGGAGACCGAGTACATCGCCTATGTGTCCGAGCAGAACCTGCTCGAGGACCGGTCGGGCGAGCCGGTGCGGCATCCGCAGATCGGCGAGATGTTCGACAAGCTGCCGGACGGCCGCTACGAGCCGAAGCGCCATTCGAAGCATTGAATGCAGTGGCCTTGAGTTAACAAAAAAGCGGGGCGAATGCCCCGCTTTTTTGTCCGAGAAACACGATTGCGCGATCAGTTCGCGGTCTTGGCCTTGTCCTGCTCGTCCTTGAGCTTCTTGGCGAAATCCTGGTTGTTCTTGGCAACGAAGTCCTGCAGCTTCTTCTGCCGGTCCTCGATATCCGACTGCTGCAGCGGCGGGCCGTCATAAGCGCCGCTGAAGCCGGTGAGCGCGATCTTGATCGGGTTCGGCTGGTTCTGGAAGTTGATCGAGGTCAGCGAGATCGCCTGACCCTTCTTGAAAGACGCCACGAGTTGGTCCGTCAGCGGCACTTCGGCGACGCAACGATCCGGGAAGCAGATCACATAGTCAAGCTTCTGCGCTTTGCCGCCATCGATCTGCAGGCCGATGCCGGGAGGCACGAGGCGGCCGGTCGGGACCGTGACCTGGAAGACCTTGCGGTTCACCTTGCCCTTGAGCTCGATCAGGCTGACGCCGGTGACGAGCTGGCCGTTGCCGGCGGTGACGATGTTCTGCACATTGCAGATGTCGACGTCTTCCTGCTTGGTGCAGGCCTTGAACCAGCCCTGCGGGATCTGCGGCTGTTGTTGAGCCGAGGCGGTGAAAAGCCCGGCGCCCAGAACGCCGACCACGCCTGCGGCCAGCACCGAAAGGCGGTACGCGTTGATCGTCATATGGTGCACTTTCCTCTCAAATGATCCCGGGGACCGGCTTCTTCGTGCCGTGTGGTCCAGCTACCTGTTGCCCAAATGAGGCAACAGGATGACTTCGGAGCGCGTGTTACACTGCCAGCGGCGTCGAATCCAGCCCGGTTTCCGCGATTTCTTCGTGGTTCCTTGTCCCCAGGAGCGGGCATCGATCGGCGGTGGAGCGGCTGAACCCGCCTCCAGTTGGCGCGCCGATTCAATCGGATGGCGAAATGCTCTACGGTGCATGGCGAATCACAAAGCCGCCCGGCAAGGAGACGGTCATGGACCGCGTTCTCGTCCAATTGATCGCCGCGACCTCGTTTCTGGCTCTTTTGCTCCTTCCGGCGCAGTCGGAGCCGAAGCACGGCATAGCCATGCAGGGCGAGCCGGCGCTGCCGCCCGACTACCAGCATTTCGACTACGTCAACCCGGACGCGCCGAAAGGCGGAAGCGTCACCTATTGCGTCGTCGGCTCCTTCGACAACCTCAACCCCTTCATCCTGAAAAGCCTGCGCACTACCGCGCGCGGCATGATCGATACGGTGTATGGCAATCTCGTCTTCGAGCCGCTGATGCAGCGCAACTATGACGAGCCTTTCAGCCTCTACGGCCTGCTTGCCGACAGCGCCGACATGGATCCGGACCGCAAGTCGATCGAGTTCCATCTCAACCCGAAAGCAAAATGGTCGGACGGTCAGCCGGTGACGCCGGAGGACGTGCTGTTCACCTATGACGTTTTCAAGGACAAGGGCCGCCCGCCCTACAGCGACCGCATGAGCATGATCGCCAAGCTGGAGAAGACCGGCGAGCACAGCGTGAAATTCACCTTCAACGACAAGGCCAATCGCGAATTCCCGCTGATCGTGGCGCTGACGCCCATCGTCCCCAAGCACGCCTTCGACAAGGAGACGTTCGACAAGACCACGCTGAAGCCGCTGATCGGCAGCGGACCCTACACCGTGGACAAGGTGCTGCCGGGGCAGCGCATCGTCTTCAAGCGCAATCCTGATTACTGGGGCAAGGACGTCCCGTCCAAGCGCGGCTTCGACAATTTCGACCAGGTCACCATCGAGTATTTTCTCAACGCCAATGCCAAGACGGAGGCGTTCAAGAAAGGCATCTGCGCCCTCGATGACGAGACGGATCCGGTCAAGCGCGAGCGCGACATCGACTTTCCGGCCTTCCGAAGGGGCGATGTGAAGGAGGAATATTTCAACACCGGCATTCCCCCGGTGGTGACGGGCTTCCTGTTCAACACCCGGCTGCCGAAATTCGCCAATCCGATCGTGCGGCGCGCGCTCGGCATGCTTTACGACTTCGAATGGGCGAACAAGAACCTGTTCGGCGGCAAGTTCAACCGCACCATGAGCTATTGGCAGAACTCCGAGCTGTCCGCGCTCGGCCACCCGGCCGACGATCGCGAAAAGGCGCTGCTTGCGCCCTACCCCGGCCGGGTGCCTGCCGATGTCATGGACGGCACCTGGCGCCCGCCCGTGACGGATGGTTCAGGCCAGGACCGCAAGGTGCTCAAGGCGGCCTTCGAATTGCTGAAAGGCGCCGGCTTCCGCGTGCAGGACGGCAGGATGGTCGACCCGCAGAGAAACCCTTTTGGCTTCGAGATCCTGACCTCATCGCAGGACGAAGAGCGGCTGGCGGCCATCTACCAGCGCACGCTGGAGAAGATCGGCATCGACGTCGGCATCCGCACGCTCGACGGCGACCAGATCCAGTCGCGCAAGCAGCGTTACGACTTCGAGGTGCTGATCGGCACAAGCGGCTTCAGCAACTCCCTGTCGCCCGGCAGCGAGCAGCTCGGCCGCTGGGGATCGGTCGCTGCGAAGACCGAAGGGTCCTTCAATCTCGCCGGCGTCGCCGATCCCGCAATCGACGCCGCGATCGATGCCATGCTGAATGCCCGTACCAAGGAAGACTACGTCGCTGCTGTCCGTGTCCTCGACCGGCTGCTGATCTCAGGCAACTATATCGTGCCGATGCAATACAACACCCAGCAATGGCTTGCTTACTGGAGCTATCTGGAACATCCGCAAAAGACCCCCATATTCGGCTATCAGCTGCCGACCTGGTGGCGAAAGCCCAACTGATGCAAGCCCAGCCCCAATCGAGACCAAACAGGAGACGAGCATGAGCGCCGAGAACTCCATCACCGTCGATGTTGTCTCCGACGTCGTCTGCCCCTGGTGCTTCATCGGCCAGAAGCGCCTGGATAAGGCCATTGCCACGGCGGACGTCGACGTGCATGTCCGCTGGCGGCCGTTCCAGCTCGATCCGACCATCCCGCCTGGAGGCATGGATCGCCGCCAATACATGCTCGACAAGTTCGGCAGCGAGGAACGCATTCAACAGATCCACGCGCGCATAGAACCGCTTGGCGAAGCCGAGGGGATCCATTTCGCATTTGGCGCCATCAAGGTCGCGGCCAGCACGCTGGACGCTCATCGCGTCATCCGCTGGGCGGGCGCCGCGGGCGAGGATGTGCAGAACCGGCTGGTGCGCCGCCTCTTCCAGCTGAATTTCGAGGAAGGCGTCAACATCGGCGACCATGCCGTGCTGGTGAAGGCTGCCGGCGACGCCGGCATGGATGCATCAGTGGTCGAGACGCTGCTGCCGACCGACGCCGACGTCGAGGCCGTCCGCAACGAGATCGCCACCGCTTCGCGCATGGGCATCACTGGCGTGCCCTGCTTCCTGCTCGAAGGCAAATATGCCGTCATGGGCGCGCAGGATGCCGACACGCTTGCCGACGCGATCCGCCAGGTCGCCCAGCTCAAGGCCCGGGCCGAGTTGGAAACTGCCGCGGGTTGAGCGTTCCTTGTGCGCGGTTCCGCTTGGAATTACGCCCCTACTTCGCGGATACCTTGGCCTTGCTCAGGAAGAATCCGTGGCCATTGCTGCCCGTGCAGCTCAGTCCCTTCGTCGACGACTGGCAGGAAAACGGCCCCTGGCTCCAGCTGTTGCCGTAGCCGAGCTTGGTCACATCGCTGCAACAACCCTGCTCGCCGGGATTCTTGATCAGTGTCGCCGGCCCTTTGGGTCCCAAAATCACCGTGACGTAGCTCGGCTCGACGCGTGAACAGGAAAGCTCCGGGCCGCCATCCTGCGGCTGGTAGGTGCCGGTTCCCCCCTTCGGCGTGTAGATGCAACCGATATTGCCGGATGGCGTGTTGAACTCGACCTGGCCTTCGGCGCTGGCCGGAATGCTCTGGCTGCCGGCATGCGCCACCGACAGACAGGTGAAAATGCCGAGCAGCGCGACAGCAACTCTCCGTGCAGGCATGTCATCCCCCTTCGACATAAACCGTCGCGGACAGGTTCGACCCGGGAGGGCGCCGTTGTCAAATCCTGTCCCGCCGCCGAACACGTTCTGGTGAATCGCCTTGCACGCCGCCCTGAGCTAGAACCGCCAAGGGTTCAGCTGATTTGAAGGGGCACCGAATGGCGGTCAGGCGTCGCGCATTGCTGCTGTTGTGCTTGCCTCTCGCCCTTGGGCTTCCGCTGACATTACAGCGCGTGTCCGCCGAGGAAGCCGTCATGTCGGCGACCTTCGAAGGCAAGCCCTGGACGGCGTCCTTCACCTTGGCCCAGACGATGCAGATGGGCGGCAAGCCGATGCTGAACTTGTCGGGTACAGAACAGGGGTCGCCGACCATGACCTTCAATTCGATGCTCGAGCTGAAGGATCCGAACGACCTTGCCGGCGGCTATCCGCTCAAGACGGGCTCCCCCGCCAACAGCGCCAACTTCAACATCCTCGATTCCGGCGCCATGGTCGGCCATGTCCGGTTTGTCACCGGTGAGATCGTGATCGAGAAGTACGACGCAGCCGCAAAGACTATCTCCGGTCATTTCAGCGCCTCGGGGAAAGACGAATCGGGCAAGCCCGAAGAGCTCACCGACGGTAAATTTTCGGGCATTCCGGTCATCGCACAGTAGCCATTGCGGCTGATCGGCACCTCTTTTTCGATCACAAACCCGTGTTTTTTGCTTCCCTAAGGGAAGCTTTCCGTCCGTTGGCTCAATTGCACTTAACGCACTGGGATAAAAGCCGAAATCAGCGCGATGAATGATCTTGCGGCATTGGCTTTCTGTTGCCTTCGCGCCACGGCGGGTAACCCTGTTCACATTCCCCGGCAGAAAATTAATGGAAAATGATCAATTGGTGTTACCCTGTGTAACAAAACTAGAAAGGTTTGGGCGGGATCGTGACTGGGGTCGGTAGACCGCGACGTACAGTACCGGAGCAAACATCCAGCGAGGCAAAGACCTCGTCCCTGACGCCGGTATCGTCGATGCGTACATTCTGGGGGCTGATGCGAGCCTACTGGTTCTCCGACCGGTGGAAGGAAGCCTGGACACTCACCCTCGTCATCGCGGCCCTGACAACACTGCTCAGCAAGACCGGCGTTTGGCTGGCCCTGATGCTGGGTGAGTTGACCAATTCGGTCAATTTCTACCATGACGCCGCCAACACCGCGCCGCTCAAGACGCTGCTGACCAATGCAGGTCTGGTGATGGTGCTCTTCGTGCTCAAGGATGCCGGCATCGCAGGTGCGAGAAGTCTGGTGTCGGCGACCTTGCATCGCAAATGGCGCGGTTGGTTGAACAGCCAGTTCAACGAAGCGCTGCTCGATGGCAACCACACGCACTTCCACGCGCAGCACGGGTCGCCGAGCACCGGTACCGCAGCGCCAGACAATATCGACCAGCGTATCCAGGAATCGATGAAGGCCATGACCGGCGGCGCGATCGGCCTTGCAATGGGCGTGCTCGGCGTCGCCACGTCGCTTTATTTTATCGGCGAGAACCTTATCCAAAGTTCGGTAGAGGTCACCGGATTGGAGTTCCTGGGTGGCTACGGCACAGCCGTTCTTTCGCTCTTGGCTATCGCCACCTACGTGCCAATCAACACCTGGATCGCCGTAAAGCTCGGAAAGGCGCTGGAGAGATTGAATGTGCGGCTGCAACAGGCCGAGGGCAGCTATCGCGGTGAATTGACCACCTTTCTGCGCCGCAGTTTCCATGTCGCGGCTTCGCGCGGAGAAGATGTGCAGAAGACCATGCACAACCGGCTCTACAGCGACATCGATCGGACCTGGGCGCGGTTCAATATCGTCACGGTCTGTTACGCTTCCTTCGAGGCGATCCACAATTTCATGGGTTTTCGCATCATCGCCTATGCGCCGGGTCTGGTCTCCTTCATTCACAACAAGCTTGACCTGAAGGGCTATGTGACGGGTGCCGAGATGCTCAATCAATTGATTGGCCAGTGTTCGTGGCTCATTCGTGTGATGCCGGACATCGCCACCTTGCGGGCCAATGCTCAGCGCGTGACCGAGCTGGCCAATGCCATCGAGAGCGTGCAGCAGCCGCAGGAATTCTACCAGCAGACCGGCCGCTCCGACTTCAGCTACGCAACCCAGAATCCGGTGTTCGGTCTCACCATCCAGAAGCTGGAGCTGGCCCATCAGGGCGAGGACGCCACACCTTTCCTCAGCGCTGCGAACCTCCGTTTCCGCCGCGGCGAATGGACCTTCCTCAAGGGCGAGTCCGGCTGCGGCAAGACTTCTCTCATCAAGGCGATCAATGGCCTGTGGCCTTATGGCCGCGGCACCATCGTCTTCCCGGAAGGCGTGACGAATTTCTATGCTGCCCAGGAGGTCAAGCTGCAGCAGGTTTCGCTGAAGCAACTCGTCTGCCTGCCGGGATCAGAGAACGACCATGGCGACACGCAGGTAGCATCCGCCCTGCACAAGGCCGGTCTCGGCGACTTCATCGAGCATCTCGCCGACGAGAGCCGCGAAGGCAAGATCTGGGATCAGGTGCTGTCCGGCGGCCAGAAGCAGAAGCTGGTGGTCGCGCGCATCATCCTGCAGCAGCCCGGACTTCTCTTCCTCGACGAGGCGACCGGCGCGCTCGACCCCGACGGTAAGATCGCCTTCCACCAGGCGATCAAGGACAATTGTCCGAACGTCACCGTCATCAGCGTCATGCACGAAGCGGTGCCACCGCGCTCGCTTGCCGGCGAGGAATTCTATCATAGCGTGGTTGCGATCGCCGACGGCGTCGCCACCAAGAAGCCGCTCGTTCCCAGCCTGCCGCGCGAGCTCACCACCATCCTCGCCCAGCCGCCGCGACCGACTGAGGACAAATGGCTGCGCTTCCGCCGGCTGAAGCAGAAATAGCAGTCATACCAAGCCTTTGGCCGGCGGCCGTGGCCCGGCTTGAGTTGTCCTCGATCACAGTCTCGCGATCCGGCCTCTCGCATCCATTTTCAGCGCCCTTCGCGATTGACTCGGCAAAAACCGCTCCTATGTTGCGCCCGCTCGCCAAACTCAAACTCGAACCCCGCGAGCAGAAAGGTCAACCCGCCATGCCTGGCGACAGTCACAGTCGAACGCAACCGCCGTCCGCCTTGACGTGACCTGATTGGCTCGCGTCCTGCCGGACGGCAAGGAGTGAGCCAATGAACGAATTCGCACCCGTACTGGACGACGAAGCAGTCGCCGTCGCCCGTGTTCTTGCCAACGATCACGTCGCCGACGTCGTCGAAGCCCTCAATCGCGAACCCCGCGAGACGGCCATCGAGCTGCTCTGCGCGGTTCCATTCGAGCGGCTGGTCGAGATTTTCGATCAGCCGGAACTCGAAAGCGCTCCGGAACTCGCGGAAGCCCTGCCACGCGCCAAGGCGAGCAAGCTTTTGACCGCCATGTCCGTCGACCGCGCGGCCGACATTCTGCGCGAGCTGGATGAACCGGCCCGCTCGGAGCTGCTCGGCGCGCTTGCCCCGCCGCTGCGCGCGACGCTGCTGTCCATCCTCGGTTATCCGGAAGGCAGCGCCGCATCGATCATGACGACGGAATTCGTCAGCGTGCCTTCGGATTGGACCGTCGGCCGCACGCTCGACTACATCCGCAAGGTAGAGCGCACGCGCGAAACCATCTACGCTATCTACATCGTCGATCCGCAGACGCAGCTCCTTTTGCGTTCGACCGGGTTGCGCCGGTTGATCACGGGCAACCCGGAGGATTCGATCCTGTCGGTGGCGCCTGATCGTATGCCGGTGACGGTGACGCCGCTCACCGATCGCGAGAACCTGGCGCAGACCATCTCCAAATACGACCTGCTCGCCTTGCCGGTGGTGGACCACGGCAGGATCCTCGGCATCGTCACCGTCGACGACATCATCGACACGATGATCGAGGAGACGACCGAGGACGTGCATCGTTTCGGCGGCATGGAGGCGTTGGACGAGCCCTATATGAAGATGGGCTTCCTCGCCATGATCCAGAAGCGCGCCGGCTGGCTCTGCGCGCTGTTCCTCAGCGAGATGCTGACGGCCAACGCCATGCAGGGCTACGAGGGCGAGCTGGAGAAGGCGATCGTGCTGACGCTGTTCATCCCTCTGATCATGAGCTCCGGCGGCAATTCCGGCTCGCAGGCGACCTCGCTCGTCATCCGCGCGCTGGCGCTGCGCGAGATCGGCCTGCGCGACTGGTGGCGGGTGGCGCTACGCGAGCTGCCGACCGGCGTCGTCCTCGGCTCGATCCTCGGCCTCGTCGGCATCTGCCGCATCGCGCTGTGGCAGTATTTCGGCTTCTACGACTACGGTCCGCACTGGATGCTGATCGCCGCGACGGTGGGCGCGGCGCTGATCGGCATCGTCACCTTCGGCTCGCTGTCGGGATCGATGCTGCCCTTCGCGCTGAAGCGTATCGGCTTCGACCCGGCGAGCGCCTCTGCACCCTTCGTCGCCACGCTGGTCGACGTCACCGGGCTGGTGATCTACTTCTCGGTGGCGCTGGTGATCCTGCGCGGCACGCTGCTTTAGAGCAATTTCAGGAAAGGTGTGAGCGGTTTTCCGCCTGGAAATTGCGACAAAACAAAGAGGTAGATCGTTTCACCGTTTCCGGGAAACGGTGAAACGATCTAGCGCCATGCTGGCAGGGGCTGGCATCGCCGGCGGCTGCCCACGCGGCGATCAGACCCGTTCGCCGTTCCTCACACGATAGCTCGGCTTGTACATCGTCACCAGCTCCTCGGCCGCGGTCGGATGTACGGCCATGGTGCGGTCGAAATCGTCCTTGGTAAGCCCCGCCTTCAGCGGGATGCCGAGAAGCTGCGCCATCTCGCCGGCATCCGGCCCGAGGATATGGGCGCCGAGCACCTTCCTTGTCGATCCGTCAACCACCAGCTTCATCAGCATCTTCTCGTCGCGCCCCGACAACGTGTGCCGCATCGGACGGAAGGACGCGCGATAGATCTCGACGTCGGGGAAGCGCTTGATCGCGTCGTCTTCCGAAAGGCCGACCGTGCCGATCTCCGGCTGGGAGAACACAGCAGTCGGAATGGTGTCGTGGTCCGGCGAGGTCGGATTGCCCTTGAAGGCGGTCTCGATGAAGCACATCGCCTCGTGGATCGCGACCGGCGTCAGTTGCACGCGATGGGTGACGTCGCCGATCGCCCAGATGTTGTCGAGGTTGGTGCGCGAATATTTGTCGACGACGATCGCGCCCGTCTTGCTGAGTTCGACGCCAACGCCTTCCAGGCCCATATTCTCGGTGTTGGGAATACGCCCGATCGCCAGCATAACCTGGTCGACCGTCAGGGTCTGGCCGGAAGACAGCAGCACATCCAGCCTGCCCTCAGGCGTTTTGCGCACCCATTCCGACACCGCGGGGCAGACGATCTTGATCCCCTTCTTCTCCATGGTCTCATGCAGCGAGCGGCGCAGATCCATGTCGAAGCGGCTGAGGATTTCCTGACCGCGATACACAAGCGTGGTTTCCACGCCCAAGCCATGGAAAATGTTGGCGAACTCGACGGCGATGTAGCCGCCGCCCTCGATCATGATCGCCTTTGGCAGTTCCTTGAGATCGAAGGCCTCGTTGGAGAAGATGCAGTATTCGTGGCCCGACAGCGCCGGATGCGGCGCCGGCCTGCCGCCGGTGGCGATCAGGATCTGGTCAGCGCTGACGGTGCGGTCCTCGGCTTGCAGATAGACGCTGTGCGGATCGACCAGCACGGCGCGCGAGTGAAAGGTCTCGCCGCCCGCGCCCTCGACGTTCTGCTTGTAGATCGCCTCGAGCCGTGAGATCTCCTTGTCCTTGTTGGCGACCAGCGTCGGCCAGTCGAAGCTTGCCTCGGGCACCGTCCAGCCATAGCCGGCGGCATCGGCAAAATGTTCGGGAAATTGCGAGGCGTAGACGTAGAGCTTCTTCGGCACGCAGCCGCGGATGACGCAGGTGCCGCCATATCGGTATTCCTCGGCGATGGCGACGCGCTTGCCGAGAGCCGCCGCCACCCGGGCCGCCCTGACCCCACCGGAGCCGCCGCCGATGACGAACAGATCATAGTCATAACCGGCCATCGCGATGGGCTCCTGGGGATGAGAAAGACGGGTCACAGGTAGGCTGCAAAACGGCAAAAGAAAAGCCCGGGCAAACCCGGGCTTTGTGGTCCAGCGGCGATCGGCCGATCCGAGGCCGATCAGTTCGCGGAATTGTCGGCCGGCGCCGATCCGTCGGCCGGAGCCGAATTGTCGGCGGGCGCGGTGGCGTCCGGAGCAGGCGCTGCCGGCGCCGCGGCCTTGGCGGCGGCGGCAAGCGTCTCGCCGACCTGCTGGGCGAGATCGCGGGCAACGCCGTTCTGCCAGATGTCGGCGGCCTTCACGAGGTCGCGCGTCACGGCGGGGCCGCTGTCCAGCAGCTTCTTGCCGGCATCGGAACTGTAGAAGGTGGCGATATCGTTGAGGTCCTTCTCGGAGAACACCTTGGCGTAGGCAAGCGCTGCCTCCTTTTCGAGGTCGGCGCGCCTTGAGGCCAAGCCGAGCGCCTTCTCGGTCACGGTCTTGCCGATCAGCTCCTGCATGTCGGGGTTCTTCTGGATGAGCTGCGACTCCAGCGCGGCAGCCGCCTGCGGCAGGATGTTGTCGAACGAGTCCGTGGCATGGATCGCGGCGACGGCCGCGCGCGCGGCCTTCAGGTGCGATTCGCTGACATCCTGCGCGAACACCGGCGCGGACAGAGCAAGGACGGCCGAGGCCGCCAGAAGCATCGAAAGGCGGCGAACTCGTTTATGCAACATCATGGTCGATAGAACTCCCTGGTTTTCGGGCGGCATGGACGGTTTGGATACCGTCGCCGCCGGCGATGATGGCCGTTGACGCCAGCCCGATGAAAAGACCGTGCTCGACGACGCCTGGAATGGCGAAGAGAGCATTCGAAAGCGCTCTTGTATCCGGAATGCGGCCAAAAGATGCATCGAGGATAAAGTGGCCGCCGTCTGTAACAAATGGCTGGTCCCCCGTCATCCTCAATGTCACCGGGCCGGAAAGGCCGAGGCCGGCAGCGGCCGCGCCAATCGCGATCTCGGTGGCGCGCAGGCCGAATTTGTTGACCTCGATCGGCAGCGGGAAGCGGCCGAGAGTTTCGACCATCTTGGACTTGTCGGCGATGACGATCATGCGCTGGGAAGCCGCGGCGACGATCTTTTCGCGCAGCAGCGCGCCGCCGCCGCCCTTGATCAGCGTCAGGTCGGGATCGACCTCGTCGGCGCCGTCGATGGTGAGGTCGAGTTCGGGCGTCTCGTCGAGCGTCGACAGCGGCACGCCGAGCTCGCGGCAAAGCGCGGCGGTGCGTTCCGAGGTCGGCACGCCGATGACCTTCAGGCCGGTGGCGACCTTCTCGGCCAGCAGCCGCACGAACTCTTCCGCGGTGGTGCCGGTGCCGATGCCAAGCCGCATGCCGCTGTCGACATGGGCGAGCGCTGCCCGCGCGGCCTCGACCTTCAACTGCCTTGCATCCATGCGGAGCCTCGATTTCGCCGGTTTCGCGCGCCTCCTAGCACTTTTGCCTGTCCCGTCAAAGGCTCCCTCATCAAAGGCTCTGTGGACCGATCGAGGCTCCTTGCTTGAACTCAGGCCAGCCTGTATCGGCTGCAGCAACGAGAATTTCGCAGGACCGCCCATGACCCGCCCGATCATTGTCTTCGACCTCGACGGTACGTTGGTCGACACGGCGCCGGACCTGCTCGACAGCCTCAATCACAGCCTGGCGGCAAGCGATCTGGCCGCTGTCGATGAAGCCGGTTTCAGGCGCTTCGTCGGCCATGGCGGCCGCGTCATGATCGAACGCGCGCATGCCGCGCAGAACAAGGCGCTGGTGGCCGAAGAGCACGACCGGCTGCTGAAGCTCTTCCTCGACCACTACACGCTCAACATTCCCGGCAAGTCACGCCCCTACCCCGGCGTGATCGCGGCGCTCGACCATTTTCAGGCCGCCGGCTACCTGATGGCGGTCTGCACCAACAAATATGAAGCCAATTCCGTGGCGCTGATCGGCGCGCTTGGCATGTCGGACTATTTCGGCGCGATCTGCGGCCAGGACACGTTTGCCTTTCGCAAGCCCGACCCGCGCCACCTCACCGAGACGATCCGGCTGGCAGGCGGCGATCCGAACAACGCCCTGATGGTCGGCGATTCGCAGACCGACATCGACACCGCCAAGGCGGCCGGCATTCCGGTAGTGGCGGTCGATTTCGGCTACACCGACCGCCATGTGCGCGAATTCGAGCCGACGCTGGTGATCTCGCATTTCGACACGCTGACGCCGGAGCTGGCCGAGCGCCTGATCGCCGCGGCTCGCTGAGCCGGCCCCAAATCGCGCCGACAGAAAATCAGGGAAATCAAACCGCGGAATAACCTCGGCACATCGCCTTGACTTCGCGCACCCGCCTCCCTTATATCGCGGCTCGCTTCGGCCTTCGGGCCACAGGCGGGCGATTAGCTCAGCGGGAGAGCACACCCTTCACACGGGTGGGGTCGCAGGTTCAATCCCTGCATCGCCCACCATCTAACCTCCCGAAATGGTTAGATGATTTAGCTTCCAGGTAATCCTTGAGAACTGCCGTCGTAATGGCGCGCCGGCCGTCAAACTTGCGGCCGAACACGAATGCCGCAGGCGCCTAAATCAACCCTCTCCTCACATTCATGCGCGTCACGGCCGTCACCAAGACGGCGCCGGTCATGAAATACAGCGTGGCGACGATATGGCCTTGGTGGAAGTGCAGCCCGGCAAACAGCAGGGCCATGACCACGGCAAGGAAGGCGATGACGCGAGAGAAGGCATCGGGCATGGGGCGACCTTGTGCAATGTGTTGACTGGCCGCCCTCATTCAGCCGCTCGCTCCATAGAGCGGTTTTCGATTTTTCGCAATCGGCTCGGTGCGCGCATCTGTGACCACCTTCACATACGTCAGCCAGGGTTTGCGCGCAGATATGGCAACGGAGGCACCAAGGACCTGACTGACTTACGAGGTCCAAAGGCTGTTTCCGGAATCTATGCGGTTTCGCAGGAAGGAATTTTGATCACCTAGCCATTTTCAGATTTGCTGTCTGCGCGCTGGGTACCTCCCACCCAAGCGCGCGGACGGCGTTCTCGAAGGATCGGTCCGTAACCGCCAGTGCGCCCGGTCTCCTTGCAGTTTGCCGGCTTATCCGGTTCGACGTGTCGGGCATGACATTCGAATGTCTGTCAGCCACCCGCCGAATGCGGAGAGCCACCGTAGAAGGAGACGACGCTTTGATCGAGCACGCACTTATCCTACAATTTCCGTCTAACGAGAGACGGAATCGTATCATGGCCACAAACGGCGCGGACGACAGCAACCTGCCGCGCCTGGCGCGCATTGATCCGCGCCAGTTCGATCTGTTGTTCAGCGGCTGTAAGCTCGAGCGCTACGCCGCCGGCCAGCACCTGTTCGTCCAGGAGGATGCGTCCGACCGCATCTATGGTGTTATGAGCGGCACGGTCGAGATTTCGATCTATTCGCCGGGTGGGCAGAAGCTGGTGGCCAATATCGAGCTGTCGCGCAGTCTTGTCGGCGAGATCGGGGCACTGGACGGACGCCCGCGCACGGCCACCGCCAGCTGTCTCACGGCATGCGAGCTGGTTTCGCTGAGCCGGACACAACTCTTTGACCGCATTGAGAAAAACCCGTCTCTCGCACGAGCGATGATCGAATTGCTGTGCACGCGGCTGCGCTGGGTCAGCGGCGAGTTGGGCGACCAGGCCTTTTTCGGCATCGAGGCACGGCTGGCGAAGCGGCTGGTGTTCCTGAGCAGCGTCATGGCCGACTCCACGGGTTGGATTCCGATTTCACAATCCGAGCTCGGCGAATTCCTCGGCGCGACCCGCGAGTCCGTCAACAAGACCCTCAACGACTGGCGCAACCGGCAGATGATCGCCATCAAGCGCGGCGGCTTGCGCATCACCAACGCCGCCGCGCTGCACCAGATCGCCGAGTCGCAGGACGACGACTGAGCGAGACGGCCTGCGGCCTCGCCGCAGTTCTCCGTCAGCTGCATCCGGGAGACGACGACCCGGCTAAGCGCCCCGATCACAACCGCGAGATCAGGTAGCGCAGCGCCGAGCGGCTCGGCATGAAGAAATAGCCGCCGCCTTTCGTGGTGACGAACTGAGGCACATCCTTGAGCACGGTGACCTTTTCCCAGGATGGAATCGAGAACCGGCCGCCGCCGCCCCGTGCCCCGATCGTCGGATCCGTCTCCCCGACAAGCCCCTGGAACGAATTCGACGAGACCCAGGTCTGCTGGATGAACTCGTACTGGCGCTCGATATCGGCGTTGAGGCACATGAAGAGCAGTCCCTTCTCGGTCTTCCCGCCTTTGCCCTTCTTCTCATAGGTGCGACCGACGCGCAGGATGCGATGGCGCTTGCCGATCCTGATCTGCGTCTCGCGGTCCTCGCCGAGCGAATCGCGCGGGTTGGAACGGCGTATGTGGGAGCCGAGCGGGCAAGCGTGCCCCTGCGGATCCTCGGCGCCGAGCGCGAAATCATTGTCGACGCCGCGGCCCGGCCGTCCGTTCGGATTGCGCACCAGCGAGCTGCCGTCCTGCCAACGGCCGAGCATCTTTGCCGCCACCCAGAGCGGCGTGATGGCCGCATCGCCCGTCTCGCCGGCGGCCTGCAGGGCAGCCCGCCTGCAATAATCGTCGAACAATTCGACATGCTGCTCGAACTGGCGCATGACGAGGAACGTGCCGTTGCGGCCAAAATCACGCGGCGGAGGCGGCTGCCCGGGTATCTGGCGGTTGCGTCGCACCTGCGACAGGATGCCGGCGCGATCCAGCGCTGCTTCGACTGAGGGCGAAGACGGGTAGAAGCCATGCTCGTCGCGGTAACCGAACAGGAATTCGCCCGGCGCGATGAGATGCATGGGCGCGGCTCCCTTGGCGGCGCGCGCCGTACCCCGAACGATCGGTTGCGAGATGCCATCGGCGAAGCCGAAATGCTCGACAGCCCGCTTGCCTTCGCGCCGCACCTTCAGCGGCAGTTCGGCGGTCACCGACATCCCGGCGCCTGCCGTCTGTCGCTTCATGGCCGTGATCTCTGCCTTCAGCAAGGCCGGCGTCTCGGCATAGCAGATGATGGCGGCATCGACGGGCTTGGCGGACGACCCCCACTGCCATTTGTCGGGCGCGTCTGGGCCAGTGTCGTTAAGGATGCGGCTGCGCTCGGGCGTACCCATGCCTTCCCGGAAGGCGACCGGGAACGTGTCCAGCGGTTCGTCGTCGACGCCGCCTTCGAGCCCCAGCCGGCGCAGTCCGTTGGGGCCGAACGCCACGGTCATGGCGCGGCCCGTGGGCACCCCGTCGCCGAAGCTGGTTTTGCCTATGACGAAGTCGAGCCACGCCTTGCGCTTCGCCGCCGGCAGGCCGTCCGGCACCTGGATCGCAAGCATATGCGCGTCGCCGAGCGCGCCGAACGGCCCGAAGAAGATCGACTGGATCTCCCCGGATTCCAGCTCTTCGAGGGGCGAGAACGGAGGCTCCGGCAGGCTCCTGGCATCAGCCGGCTGCGCTTGCGGACGCGGCAGGGAACCGAAAAGGCTCAGCCAGTCGCGCGCCTCGTTGCCGGTAGCCGAGGCGATGCCGCGCCTGATCCTGGAGTTGATGCGGATACGCGTGGTGTTGAGGTGCGGATAGGCGGTGTACCAGAACAGCGTCGGCACCTGCTGGCGCCGCGCCCAGCGCTTGAAGCGATCACCGTCGCGCGCGCCGTCCAGGAACAGCCAGCGCGTGCGCGGATAGCCGTCGGTGTTGCTCCACACACCGGTCAGCCCGGCCGAGGCCTTGGCGATGAAGTCCTCGAGATAGCTTTCCCAACTGCCTCCATAATTGGAGAAGAACACCAGCCTGTTGGTGCCGGGCAACAGCACCCAGCGGGCGAAATGAATGGTGTTGATGGTGGCGAGGAAGCCTGGCCTGAACACCTTCTGCGCCGATATCGAAATCAGGTAGAAGGAGAGCCGCAGCGCCAGCCGCCGCAAGATGCCCGCCTTCATCGTCGAGATCGCCGTCAGATTGTTCTGCGCGGTGTGGTCCTCATGGGCGAGGATCTTTTCAAGCGCGCCGATCTCGACAGGGGTACTCGCCGGCTGGTCCTTGTCCTCAAGCCGCCGCAACGCCAGGAAGCAAAGCCCGACGAACAGGGCGAAAATGGCCAGCAGGCCGAGGACCGAAAGCAGAAGCGAGGTGCCCGCAATCGCGATGTTGGTGAAGGTAACCCCATGCGGGTTTCCGAATACGAGCACATAAGTCATGCGCCAGAAGGCCAGAACGACGATCGCGACGGTGGCGAACATGGCCGGCGTCAGCAGCGTCGTCGTCAGGGCGCGCGACCAGTGGCCGGGCGGCCTTTCCAGCAGGCTTTCAGCGGGCTCGAACGCCCAGCCGAATTGCCCGAGGCAGCGGACATGGCGGCGCGCCTCGCCAAGCACATCCATCGCATTGCCGCTGCCTGCGCGCGGCTTTTCGACGATCTCGCGCACGCTGTCGGCGAGCCGTGCCTCGGCCAGGATACGGCGCACGGAATGCCCCGGCGTGCCGGAGAAAACCAGCCCGGCGGCGCTGCCGAAGGATGGCGATATCTCGATGTGCTTCCTCTTCAGGAAGTCTTCCAGCGAACCACCATCCGGAAGGCCGCAGACATCCCTGAAGATTGGCCGCAGCCGGTGACCGATCGCGTGTGCCATGGCGGCAACGACATCGTCGGTGCTGCCGTCGCCGGAGATTTCCAACACCAGCGCGCCGGTCTCGGCCCCCGTTTTCTCGTCCTTCCCCGTCGGAGCGACGGCCAGGCTGGTGAAATGGATGGTGCCGACCTTGTCGAGCGCGGCGCTGAGCTCGCCGATCGCCGGATTGCCGAGATCCGCGACCTTGTCGCGCACCGCATCGAGCGGCATTGGTCGGGTGATCGGGCAGACCACCGTCACCATCGACTGCTCGGCGGTGCGGCAAAGCGGCGAGCGCTCGAAATCGACCTTGAGGCTTGCCGGGTAGGCGCCGACATTGACCATCTTGCCGGCTCTGCCCCGGGCGCGGGTCAGCTTCGGCTTGCTGAACAGGGCGCGGATGCATTCACCGATCTGAATGCGGGCGATTTCGGCGCCGATGCACAAATGGATGCCGTAACCGAACACCATGTAGTCGCGATGCGGACGCGAGGTATCGAACTCGTTCGGCCGTTGCACGATCTCCGGATCGAACATCGCCGAAAGCGTCGCCGGCATGACGACCGTTCCGGCTTTGACCACGCGCTCGCGGCGGGTGCCCTTGCCGATGACCGCGTCACGCCTAGTGTAGCGCCAGGGTCCGATCCAGATCGGCTTGAAGCGCATGGCTTCCATGATCGCCCGGTCGAGCTTGCCGGTATCGCCGGCGCCGAGAGCTTCATCCACGGCGTGCCGCGCGTCGGCTCGCGACAGGATCACATCCAGGCAATTGCTGCCGGCGAGCACATTGGTCGGCACGAAGCCGGCGACCATGCCGAGCATGATGGAATGAATATCGGCCAGCGACAGGCGCCCCTGGTCCATCAGCGCGACGAGGCGAGCCAGCGGCCTGTCATCCTTGCCCGTCCTTTCCCTGACCGCGGCGATCGAGCGGTCGATAACCTTGATCAGGCGATCGCCGCCGACCACGGCAAGCTGGCGCGTGGCGGGATTTGCCGTCGGATCGGAAAAGAACAGCGCGCTGAGCGCGATCGACCAGTCGGCGAATTCGGTCTCATCGTCGATCTGAAGGCCGAAATAGTCTCGGCAGATGCGCACCGGCACGATCTTCATCAACCCTGCGACGGCGTCGAAGCCGGGGCTGGCGCGGGTCATGATGTCGCGCGAATGGCGCTCGGCAATCGGCCTGACGGTGGCTTCGACCTCGGCCGGCGGGAACGCGCTCAGCACGGCCGATTTCATCTGCCGGTACGCGGCGCCGTCCTGCATGCCGAGGATGAAATTCGAGCCCCTCGCCAGCTCGGCCATTTCCGGCCCGTAAGGCGTCTCGAACTCGTCGCCGCGCTCCAATATGTCGCGCACATCCGCGCCCTTGGTGACGAGTAGGAAATTGCCGAAGCCGAGATTCGGCCAGAAGCGGCGCAGCAGCGCCAGCAGCCAGCGCGGATCGCCGAGCAGAAAGGCGGCGATGCGCGAGGCAATGCCGCCCTTGGAACGCAGTCGATAGATGTCGAAGGGCGGCATCTCGGCGACGGGACGCTGGCTCTTCTGGGCGGCCCGGACAGCGGCGAAGTACTTCAATGTGATCATGCGCGTTCAAGCCCCCCGGCCGTCCACGTCAATGCGATGCCGTCACCGTCTGGCCTAGGTTTGCATCGGTCCGGCGTATGTGAATTCGTTCACAGTGGTCTGTTGTCGGCCCGGCAATCATGCGGCTGCCTTGGCCCGATCGAAATTGGCAATCAGGAAATTGTTCCGGGACGGGTCCACGAACGGTATCCAGCGTATCCTCTGCTCGGAAAAATCAGGATGCCTGGTCATGAAAATCGCAAGCTCGCGCTCTGCCTCGTCATGCCTGCCGCTTCTCGTCAGGGCGCCTATCTTCAGGAACCGGGCGTAGAAGTAACCTGGCGACAGGTTGAGCGAACGCTCGGCTGTGGCGATCGCGGCCGGCCAGTCCTCGACGAAGCAATAAGCGGCGGCAAGTTCGCCCAGATTGTGGAAGCGATAGAGGTCGAACGGGCTCAACCGCTCGGTATCGAGGAAGAACGGGATCGCGCCGGCCGCGTCGCCAAGCAAAAGATGCGCGCTGCCCATGGCCGAGCGGGCGAAGGCGAAGCTCGGATTGATGTGGATCGCCTCGGCAAGGTGCTCGGCCGCCAATGCCGGCAGGCCGCGCATGATGTCGGCCGCGCCGAGATAGGCATGCGGACGCGCGTCGAGGCTGTCCATCAGCAGCGCCTTGCGCGCAAGCGTCTCGACTTTCTCGAGATCGTCGCTGTCGCCGAAACGCAGCCATGCCCGCCAGAAATACCACCATGCGAGCTCGTTCAGCACGGCACTCGAGTTCGGATCGTCCCGGTAGGCTCTGTCGAAGAAATCCAGCGCTATGTCGGTATCACGGCGCGTGCGCCTGTTCATGTGCCAACGGCCGCGCCTGACCAGCTGCCAGGTTTCGAGGCTTTCCCAAGGAACCTGGAACGTACGCGCCTGCTCGGCGCGATCGACCTCCTTGTCGAGGATGGAAACGATCTCGCTGCCGATCTGATCGCGCAGGCTGAAGATGTCCACCAGGTCGCGGTCGAAGCGTTGCGACCAGACCAGGCGCCCGTTCGACGTGTCGCTGAGCGATGCGTTGAGGCGGATATGCCTGTCGTAGCGCGCCAACGTGCCGCTGACGATGTAGCGGGCCCCAAGCGCATTGCCGATGAGCCTTGTGCCCAGGCTGTCGTCACGAAACTGGAAGCTGGATCCCTTGGCGATGACCGAAAGCCAGCGCGTGTTGGAAAGGCCGTATATGATGTCCTCGGCGATACCGTCGGCCATATAGCCGACATCGGGTTCGCTTCCGTTGCCCTGGAACGGCAGCACGGCGATTGCAGGGGGGCCCTTGGCGGTCGGCCTGTAATGGCCGGACGCGGTGGGGATGGAAGTGAAGGAGGCCGGCGTGGCAGGCCCGTTGCCGCCGCGGCCCGCGATCAGCACCCGCACCGGCAGGGCGATGTTCTTCAGGCTGAACTCGCCGAGATCGGTGAAGACCGCCGCTGTCTTGTCCTTCACATGGTGCCAGGTCGTGGCCGAGATGGCGACACCGTCATGCGGCGCGAATTCCTGGAGCCGGGCGGCGATGTTCACGTCGTCGCCGTAAAGACGGCCTTCGCGGACAATCACGTCGCCGGTGTTGATTCCGGCGCGAAACGGCATGCGCATGTTCTCGGCAACTGCCGCGTTCAGCGCCGCGATCCGCGCTTGGAAATCGAAGGCCGCCCGCAAGGCTTCGATCGGGTTGCCGAATTCGGCCATGATGCTGTCGCCGGCATCGCCGAACGTGCGCCCGCCAAATGCGCCGCAGCTGCCGGCGATGATGTCGCGCCTCTCCTCGAACGCGGCGACGGCGAGCTCATCGTCGATGCCCATCAGCCTCGAGAATCCAACGGCGTCGATTGAAATGATTGTCGCAAGCTGACGGGTGTAATTCCGTTCAGCCATGATCGAGCCCCCAGTCCCCGCTTGCAGTCCAGAACGGGCGACCTCCGCTCAAAAGAAACGCGTCAACGTCTGCCGATGGATATCCCCCGGCAGGTCCGGCGCGCCATTGCCACCCTGTTATGACCAGAATTCTATCAGGGTCTTGCCGAAAGCTCTACCACGAACAGCTAATGTGGCGAGCCGGCGCATGGTTAGTCATTCACTATGTCGGAAGACACATCCGCATCGTGCCGTTACCCGTTGAAATCACACCTTCTTTTTTCGTCACACAATGCCGAATTTGGCTGCTGCCAGCCGAACATCGCCACGTCGAGCCAGACGCTTCACAAGGCGTTATTTTCACGCTACGGAACCAAGGTGCCTGCGTGCTGGTTTCTGACGGCACCCAGGCGCATATGAAACCTGGCCAAATACGCGATTTGAGGGCTCTCATGCGCACTGTTGTTTTAGCAACCGGTATCGCGGCCTTCCTTGCCGGCGGATCGGCCCTTGCGGCGGACGACCAGCCACTGCCCCCGCAAAATGCCAAGAAACTCTCGGAGATCGTCGCCAAGGTCGAGCAGCGCACCGACTTCCGCTATGTGAAGGAGGTCGACTGGGATAGCGACGGCTACACCATCACCTACTACACCACCGACAAGGCCAAGGTCCAAATCACCTACGACCCGGTGACCGGCGAGCCCAAATAGGCCGCGGTCGCTTGCCCCTCTGCCATTCCGCGGGGCCTGCATTCGGCATAGAGTCGATCGTCGAAACAAGCGGCCTGAGGAGAACATGCGGCTTCACACCTGCGCGAGCGCCCTACTTGTGACCGCTTCGATCGTAGGGACGTCCGGCTTGGCGCGGGCGGACGGCCCGTCCTTCGATTGCCGAAAGGCGCGGTTGCCCGCCGAAAGGGCGATCTGCGCCGACCCGCAAATGTCAGCCATCGACGCCTTGGTCACCAAGGCCTACGCCGGTTTTGAGCCGGCCTTCGGCGGCGACAAGCGCAAGATCGCCAGGGGGTTGGTCGCCGACCGGAATGCCTGCAAGACGGATGCCGCCTGCATCGTCAGCGCCCAGAACAATGCGTTGCAGACATATGGCAGCGCGCCGTCATGGGTACAGGGACTACAACATCGCGCTGATCGGCAAGAAGGCGCTCGACTTTGCTGCAAGGACGCCGAAGCCGACCGACCAGCCCCTGCCCGCGTCGATCGGAAATTGCGGCTTCACCCAAATCAAGACGCTGACGACAAGGCTGGGCGACGACCCGCTGGAAACCGCCAGTCCGGATGCCGGCAGCGCCGCGACGTTCACCAATGGCGGCACGGCGGTCTCCTATGACCGCGAACCGGGACTGGCGAGTTCCAAGGTCGGCGATCCGGTCGTCATGTGCCTGATCGCCATCCCGCGCGACTGTCCGAAAGACGATCTGCGCGGCAGGGTTTACTACGCCGTCGACCTCGCCGCCAAAGGCGCATGGGCTCTGCCGGACTCGCAGCACCTGTGCGGTGGCGCCTGAGGACCCCGGCACCGCGCCGTGGAGTCCGGCGCGGCGGGCCGGCCTTGCATCGTCACAACTTTGGTGGCTGACTGCCCTCCTGATTGCGGGCACGGGGGTGCATGGCAGTGATCGGCTACGTCCTGAAGCGCATCCTGATGGTGCTCGCCGGCTATCTGGTCGCGGTGCTTGCTGGCTTGATCGCGGTGGTGGTGATCTACGCGATATTGAGTTCGCTGCCCAACGCGCCGGGCTATTTCGGACTTATGGAATTCACCCCCGTCGCCGTCCTGGTCGTGCCGCCGCTCGGCATGTTCGTCTATTTCCTGACGATTATCCTGACGGGGATGCAGACGCTGGTCTTCGCATTGATCGCCGAGTTCTTTTCGCTGCGCAGCTTCTGGCTGCACATGCTGTTCGGCGCCGCCGCTGCGGCGGCCGGCTTCATGCTGATATGGCCTGACGCCGCCGATGACCCGGAACGCTGGGCCGACATCGGCATCATCGCGGGCGGCGGCCTCGTGGCCGGCCTGATCTACTGGCTGATCGCCGGGCGCGACGCCGGCTTCCGCCCGCCGCTCATCAAAGCAATTCCAGGAAAAGTGTGAAGCGGTCAGGCTCGGCGGCATCGCCGTAGCCTTCCGTCCGGAATTGCTTGACGTTAACAGCGCTCAGCTTGAAGGCGTACGCACCGCTTCGGTCGCGTCCAGCGCCTGCATCAGCTTGGAATCGCGGCCATAGACGTCGTCGAAATACTCGACCTTGCCGGACATGTCGGGCCAGGCGGTGAAATAGGCGACATAGACCGGGATGACGCGTGTGACATTCTCGGTCGAATGCCCGTGCTTCAGCTTCTCGGCGATATCGTCGACAGAGGTGCCAAGCACCGCCGCCGCCATGCCCCGCGGATCCTGCAGGCGGATGCAGCCATGGCTGAGCGCCCGCATGTCACGCGCGAAGAACGACTTCTGCGGTGTGTCGTGCATGTAGATGGCGTGCTTGTTGGGGAAGAGTATCTTCAACTCGCCGAGCGCGTTGGCCTCGCTTGGCTGCTGACGCACACTAAATGGGATCTTGGAGCCGTAGGCGCCCCAGTCCACCTCCGACGACGGGATTTGCCTGCCGCGCGAATCCGTCACCTCATAGCCGGCCCGGTCGAGATAGCCCGGATCGCTGCGCAGTCTGGGCAGCATCTCATTGACGATGATCGACTGCGGCACGCCCCAATAGGGGTGGAAGTCAACCTGCTTGATCTGGTTGTAGAAGAAGGCGGTCTGGTTGGTGACCCGGCCGATCACCGCGCGGGTCTTCAGCTTCTCCTCGCCATTGTCGATATAGCTGGCGGTGAAGGCCGGCTGGTTGATGAAGACGCGCGGACTGCCGAGATCCGACGGCAGCCAACGCAGTTCCTCGAGCGCCACCTTGACCTTCTCGATCCTGTCGGCTTTCGAAGCCCCGGCCAGCAAGGCCACTGTGCGCGGGCCGATGACGCCGTCGCCCTTCATGCCTTCCCGCTGCTGCACCGCCTTGATCACCGGTACCAGTTCGGGTTCGTAGACTTCGCTCTTGCCCAACCTAGCAAGAACCTCGCCGTAGCTGCCGCCCATGTCGTCATCGAGATTGCGGGCAATCAGCGTCAGCAACTTCGGCAGTTCCGGGCTGCTCTCACCGGGCTTGAGCAACAGCTTGGGATCGACGACGATCTCGTTTTCCTCGCTGGCTTCAAGCGCCTCCAGCTCGACGCGCAGCGCCTGGTACTCGGCGTTCTGCGGATGCCGCGATTCGAGATAGGTACGCACTTCCTGGGTATGGGCCAGCGTCTTCAACGCGCCTTCCAGATCGAACGGCTTGGCCGGGAAATCGTAATAGCCGGTCATCCGGTTGGGATCGACGCGGCCGCTCTGGGCATCATGGGCATAACGCAGCACGCGCGCCGACAGCGCCATCTCGAAGCGGACCAGTTCCCTGGTTCGCTCTTCCGGCGTGGCGGAAGTCGCGGCCGCGGGGATATCGACGGAATAGTCAGCCGGCGTCAGACCATAACTCGCCGCCTCGCCCAGCACGCGCACGGCATCCTGCGCCCTGCTGTTGGGCGCGTTGTCGCTCACCCAGATGAAATCCGGATTGGCCGAGTAATAGGCAATCAGCGCCTTGGCGATGTCAGGCTCGGCGAACAGCTCATAGTCGCTCAGGCCGGCAACTGCATCGCGGAATGCGGAGCTCGTCACCGACGGGACAAAGGCGGCATCCTGCGCCGTTGCGGGCGGTGTTGCAGGTACCAGCGACTTGAAGTCGACGCGCACGACCTTGTCGGCCCGGTAGGTGTTGTAGGTCGGGCTGCTGATTCGGACGCTGCCGCCATCCTCTCCTGGCGGCCGTATCTTGCGTGGCTTCGGCGGCGGCGGAAATTCGCCCTGCGGATCGTGCCGGATGCCGCCGCCGAACAGCATGTCGAACAGCCCTTGCGCGCTTGCCGGCTGGTGCCCGAGGGTAAGCGCCGCCGCGATCGCGATCGGCAGCACCGCCTTTTTGTTCCCGAGGAATTTCATGAATCACTCGCTCCGGTTGTCACCGGTTCCCGTTCCGCGCCGCTAAACGATCTCGCCCACCGCATGGCGGATGTAAGGCGCAACTATACTGATTCATACCGATTTCGTTAAGCTTCCATAAATTTCCATGGCCATGTTGCAGAACGGTTTCACATCCGTGTGAGACCCGTGCGGCCAGCCTCGGTTCCCGCGATGCTTGCGCCATTGCGCCAGACATTGGCGGAACCGGCTTGGACGTGACAAACCCCGGCCGTTATGCTCGAAATCCTGGTCGCTTGAGCCGTGGCCTGGAGGATGCGCAGTGAAGAAGGGATATCGCCAGCTTCTCGACGAGGCGAATGCCGAGATCGAGGTCGTGTCGCCGGAGGAGGCAGCGGGGCTGCTGGAGGATGACGCCACGATCTTCGTCGACCTGCGCGACCCGCGCGAGGTCGAGCGCGACGGCAAGATCCCCGGCGCCAAGCATGTGACGCGCGGCATGCTGGAATTCTGGATCGATCCCGAAAGCCCCTACCACAAGCCGTTCTTCGCCTCAGGCAAGACCTTCGTCTTCTTCTGCGCCGGCGGCTGGCGCTCGGCTTTAGCCGCCAAGACGGCGCAGGACATGGGCCTGACCCCGGTCAAGCATATCCTCGGTGGCTACACCGCCTGGAAGGCGGCCGGCCTGCCGGTCGAGCCGGGGCAGAAAAAGAAGGCGGACTAACAGGCTGATTGGTGCAGGATCGATTCGCCCTGCCCGGTCACGAAACCCACCGCTCGCGCAACGACATCCCTGTCGGCGAGGATCCGGCGGTGGCCGAGCCCATCGGCCCAATGCAGATGGACATGCTCGCCGGCGCCCGCGTAACGCCTGGCATGGTTGGCATGGACCTCGCGATCGTCCGGCGCGTGGATGATCAGCGTCGGCACCGGTGCCGTGGCAAGCTGGCGGTCGCCAGTGAACTCGCTCAGCGGCCGGCCCGACAGATGTTTCACCCGATCCGCCATGGCGACGCGGGAACGCGGCCCAACATTCATCATGTCGCTGAAGTCGTCGAAGATTGCCGGCAGCGAGCTCGGCGCCGCGATCAGCACCAGCTTTTGCGCCTTGAGCGGCGGTATGCCCTTGACCGAGGCCGCAACCGCATTGGCGGCAATCGCGCCGCCGAAGGAGTGGCCGACGACGGCGGCAAAGGGGCCGAACCATTCGCCCGCGACCCGCGCCGCATCCACCGCATTCACCATGTTGAGACGGTGGCCGAGCGAATGGCCATGCCCAGGCAAATCGAGCGAGACGACCTTGTAGCCGGCGCCGCGGAACCCTTCGATCAAGGCGCGCATATATTCGGTGCGCGAGCGCCAGCCATGAATGATGAGCACCGTGCCGCGCGATTCGGTGCCCGGCTCCGGCCGGAATTCATGCACGGCGATGCAATCCGTCCTTGTCTTCAGCCGGTGATGGCGGGCCTCGGCCATGAAGGCGGAGGCACGCTCGACTGCACGGCGCTCGCCGTCGCTCAGCGATTTGGCACTGGGTGTGCGGCAAAACAATTCGAACGCGGCGCGGCCGCCAAGACGCGGTGCAACATGCTCGGCTGCGCCGAAAACGCCCCGGATGACCTTCATTCCAAATGATGCCATATTGGCAGTCCATCCATTCGTTCAAGCATGAACATAATAGTTCAAACATGAACATTAAGCAAGAGCTGCCCTGGGATAACCCGCGCTTCCGCAACTGGGTGGCGGTGGCGCGCGCCTGCCATGTGCTGGAGCGCACGCTGGCCGTGAAGCTGGCGCCGCTCGACCTCAAGCCGGCGCAGCTCGACGTGCTGATGAACCTCTACCGTCATCCAGGCATGTCGCAGCACGACCTTGCCCGCAAGCTGCTGGTCGGCCGCTCCAACATCACGATGCTGTTGCCGCAGTTGGAAGCCCGCGGCCTGCTGCGCCGCGAAAGCGACGAGAAGGACAAGCGCGTGCTGCGGCTGAACCTCACCGAGGCCGGCGAAGCCCTGCTGATGAAGGCGCTGAAGGTTCACATGGCGCTGATCGAGAAGGCGATGAGCCAGTCGACTCCGGAACAATGCGACATGATCGGCGAGCAGATGCGCAAGATCGCCGACGTTCTGAAGGAAGCCTGAGCCGGCTTCCAATCACCACATGGTTTTCTTCGCCCGCTCCGGCCATTCCTGGTCGTACTTCTGGCCGTCGATGTTCTTGCGGCTAGTGACCTCGAGGATCTGGCCGGGCGTCGGCAGCGACTTCGGGTCGACATGCCTGGCCGGATTCCAGAGTTCCGAGCGCACGATGGCGCGGGCGCATTGGAAATAGACCGTGTCGACATCGATGACGGTGACCGAGCGAGCCGGCTTGCCGTCGACCATGAAGGACGCGCAAAGCCCGGCATCGGTCGTGATATGCGCGCGGCCGTTGATGCGCAGCGTGGTGCCCGAGCCCGGCACAAGAAACAGCAGCCCGACGCGCGGATCGCGAATGATGTTCTTCAGCGAATCGGCGCGGTTGTTGCCGCGCCTGTCCGGCATCATCAGCGTCTTCTGGTCGACGAGACGCACGGAGCCCGCGAGATCGCCGCGCGGTGAGCAATCCAGCCCTTCCGGCCCGCTGGTCGCCAGCGCTACGAAGGGCGAGGCCTCGATGAAGGCGGCGTATTCGGGAATCACATGGTCGAGCTCCTTGACGATCGAAGCTTCGCCCGGCAGCCCGTAAAGCGCCTCGAGCTGTTCGACGGATGTGATGCGCGACATCTTCTTTGCCTCCTGACCTTTTGCCGGCGCTACCCCATGACCATGACGCCTTGACGACAGCCGGCTGTCGACATTGGATTGCCACCCGCCAGGCTAACGGTCCCGGCTCAGCCCCTTCTCGGCCAGCTCCGCCAGATAAGCGTTCCAGCGCTGGTCCTTCTCATGGCCGAGCGTATGCAGATAGTTCCAGGTGAAGATGCCGGTGTCGTGGAAATCGTCGAAGGTGATGCGCACCGCGTAGTTCCCCACCGGCTCGATCTTGAGGATCGCGACATCGCGCTTGCCGGGGACCGTCACCCGCTGCTCCGGCGAATGGCCCTGCACTTCCGCCGACGGCGAAGCCACGCGCAGGAACTCCGCCGGCAATTCGAACGGCTGATGCCCCGGAAAGGTCACGGTCAAGAGCTTGCGGTCCTTCGAGACCCTGAGTTCCTTTGGCGCGGTCATGATTGGTCCTGTCTAGAGCCGGATGATTTCAGGTCGAATCGACCTGAAATCTGAATCCGTCTCTAAGTCAAAGAGATAGAGCATGATGTCGTCCGAAAAACCGCTTCACACTTTTCGGCATCATGCTCTGAGTTGCGCCCTTCCCTACGCCGCTTCGAGCGATGCGGAAAGCCACTTGAGGTCAGCCGACACGCGATGTCGGTCGGGGAATGTTACCAAAGATCAAGACCTTCTATCTTGAATGCGGCATCGGATCGTATCACATAGCCATATATAACGACGCCGCTAAAGGCCACGGGAAACGCTTGCCAATGGACATGATCGACCCCTTCGGTCGCACGATCAGCTACCTGCGCGTGTCGGTCACCGACCGCTGCGATTTCCGTTGCACCTATTGCATGGCCGAGGACATGACCTTCCTGCCGAAGAAGGATCTGCTGTCGCTCGAAGAACTCGACCGGCTCTGCACCGTCTTCATCGAGAAGGGCGTGAAGAAGCTGAGGCTCACCGGCGGTGAGCCGCTGGTGCGCAAGAACATCATGCACCTGGTGCGCCAGCTGTCGCGTCATCTGGACAGCGGCGCGCTGGAAGAGCTGACGCTGACCACCAACGGCTCGCAGCTGTCGCGCTTCGCCGCAGAGCTCGCCGATTGCGGCGTCAAGCGCATCAATGTCTCGCTGGATACGCTCGATGCCGAAAAATTCCACCAGATCACGCGCTGGGGCAATCTCGGCAAGGTGATGGAAGGCATCGATGCCGCGCAGAAGGCAGGCTTGAAGATCAAGCTCAACGCGGTCGCGCTGCGCGACTTCAACGATGCCGAGATCCCCGAACTGATGCGCTGGGCGCATGGCCGCGGCATGGACCTCACCCTCATCGAGACGATGCCGATGGGCGAGATCGAGGCCGACCGCACCGACCAGTATCTGCCGCTGTCGCTGCTGCGCGCATCGCTGGAGCGCCAGTTCACGCTCGCCGATATCCCCTACAAGACCGGCGGCCCTGCCCGCTATGTCCATGTCACGGAGACCGGCGGCCGGCTCGGCTTCATCACACCGATGACGCATAATTTCTGCGAGAGCTGCAACCGCGTGCGACTGACCTGCACCGGCACACTCTACATGTGCCTCGGCCAGGAGGACGCTGCCGACCTCAGGGCGCCGTTGCGTGCCTCCGAGGGCAACGAACTGCTCGACGCGGCGATCGACGAGGCCATCGGCCGCAAACCCAAGGGCCATGATTTCATCATCGACCGCCGCACCAGCCGTCCTTCGGTCTCGCGGCATATGAGCGTCACCGGCGGCTGATTTTTTTCGCGGCTTGATGCATGATCGTCTTTGGTTGTTGGCCAAAGGGGGGAACATGCAGAATCGTCGGCGCATCGGCTGCCCGTCACCGGCGGCTATCCTTTTCCTGTCGGCAATCATCACGACAACGGCAACCGCGAAGCCGTTCACCTACGTGAATGCGCGGTTCGGCCAGTCATGCACATTTCCCGACGATATCTTCGACAAGCCGATGCCCGAACCGGAAAATGGCGATGGGCAGCAATGGCTTAGCGCCGACGGCGCCAGCCTGACCTGTTCCGGCATCTACAATGTCGATAACGACACCCCGAAGGGTTTCGTTGCCCAAGAGAAAGCCAGCACCGAACCGGGCTACAAGGTCACCTACAGCAAGACCGGCAAGAACTGGGCGGTGCTCTCTGGAAGCAAGGACGGCAAGGTCTTCTACGAACGGCGCCTGTTCGGAAAGGACGACGTCATCCGCACCGTCTGGATCGAATATCCCGCCGCGCTCAAGGCGAAATACGACCCTCTGGCCGGCGCGATCGCCAAGAGCCTCAGCGGCCCTTGAGGCGGACCGGCTCCCCTGAAAATAATGCGCTCGCACCCACCTTCCGCCCGATTTACCGCCGGCCTTTTCCGGCCTAGCCTTCGGGCGCGATTTTCGCTCTCAGGGGGAGTGCCATGCGCACATTCATACTTTCACTTGCAATGCTTGGGATTGCTTCCATACCGGCCGCCGCTCAGTCGATCGGCGGCACCTATACCGTCGCCGGCACCAACTTCGACGGCTCGAAATATGATGGCGAAGCCACCATCACGCTGACCAGCGACACCACCTGCACGATCCACTGGGAAACCGGCGGCTCGACCTCGGACGGTATCTGCATGCGTAACGACAATGCGTTTTCTGCCGGCTATGCGATGGGCAAGGAAGTCGGTCTCGTCGTCTACAAGATCGAGAAGGACGGCTCCCTGCATGGGCTGTGGACCATCGCCGGCCAGAACGGCAACGGCACCGAAGTGCTGACGCCGAAATAAGTCTTCCGAACCTTGGCAAATCGATCTCGTGGGCCACGCAGAACTTCGTGGCCCATTTCTTTGCCGTTGCTGTTTTCCGGTCGCCTGCTACGGCTTGATCTAGAAAAAGAATCCGGAAACGCCTTTGCCTCTTTCACCAAACCTGCGCGGCGCGCTGTTCATGATCGTGGCCATGGTCGGCTTCACCTTGAACGATGCGATCACCAAATTTTCTTCCGAATCGATGAACATGGCGCAGGTCATGCTGGTGCGCGGCGCCTTCGCGTCTCTCTTCGTCGGCCTGCTTGCCTGGCGGCGCGGCGCGCTCGTCAATCCGGCCGCCATGCTGCAGCCGATGGTGGCCATGCGCGTGGCCGGCGAAGCCGGCGCCACGGTGTCGTTCCTGATCGCGCTTGCGCATCTGCCGATCGGCAATGTCTCCGCCGTCATGCAGGCATTGCCGCTGGCGGTCACCATGGGCGCGGCGCTGGTGTTCGGCGAAAGCGTCGGCTGGCGACGCTGGACCGCCATTGCCGCCGGCTTCGTCGGCGTGCTGATCATCGTGCGGCCGGGATTCGACGGTTTCAGCGTCTATTCGCTGGTGGCGTTGGCCAGCGTCGCCTGCTGCGCGGTGCGTGACCTTTCCACCAAGCGCATCCCGCAAGCGATCCCGACGATGCTGGTGTCGACAGCGACCGCGCTCGCCATGACCGTGCTGGGCGCGCTGCTTTTGTCGCCGATGGGCGGCTGGACGCCGATGAGCGGCCGGTCGACCATGCTTCTGGCGCTCGCGGCGGTGCTGGTGCTCATCGGCTATCAGTTCATCATCATGGCGATGCGCTCGGGCGACATCTCCTTCATCGCGCCGTTCCGCTACACCGCCCTGCTCTGGTCGATCCTGCTCGGCCTCGTCATTTTCGGCGATGTTCCCGACCTGCCCATGATCGTCGGCGCCGCCATTATCATCGGCTCCGGCCTCTATGCGCTCTACCGCGAGCGCGTCGTCGGCAGGCAGCAGCCTGCCGCTGAAAGCGCTGGACCCGACATGGCGCCGGACGGCATATAGGCCGATGGACCGAAATGTTGCGGGGATCATTCTGGCGGGAGGCCAGTCGCGCCGAATGGGCGGCGGCGACAAGCCGCTGCTTTCATTGGGCAAAGCCAGGCTGATCGACCATGTCGCCGCGCGATTGAAGCCGCAGGTCGCGACGCTCGGGCTCAACGCGAACGGCGATCCGGCGCGATTTGCCGGCACGGGCCTGCCGGTGATCGAGGACACGGTGCCGGGCCATGCCGGACCGCTGGCAGGCATCCTCGCCGGCCTTGAATGGGCGGCGAAGCAAACAACCTGCCGGTGGCTGATGAGCGCCGCCGGCGACACGCCATTCTTCCCCGACACCCTCGTCGAGCGCCTCGCCGCCGCAATCCGCGAGCGGCCAGGCGCGATTGCCGTCGCCAGTTCGGGCGGCAGGTGGCATCCAACCTTCGCGCTCTGGCCGCTCGGCCTGCGCGACACCCTGCGCCATTTCCTCGTAGACGAAGACAACCGGCGGGTTTCGGCCTTCATGGAGCGCCAGGGCTATGTCGAGGTCGAATTCCCGATGATCGAGGCCGGCAGCCAGAAGATCGATCCGTTCTTCAACGTCAACACGCCGGACGATCTTGCGGCAGCGGAGCGTCTGTTGCAAAGCCTTCGGCCATGAGACGTATATTCGGCATCACCGGCTGGAAAAATTCCGGCAAGACAACCCTGACGGAAAAGCTGGTCGCCGAGCTGGTGGCGCGCGGCTGGACGGTTTCGACGGTGAAGCATGCCCACCATGACTTCGACATCGACAAGCCGGGTACCGACTCCTTTCGCCATCGGCAGGCGGGCGCCACCGAGGTCGCGATCGTTTCCGGCCGGCGCTGGGCGCTGATGCACGAATTGCGGGGCGAGGACGAGCCGACGCTCGACAATATTCTGGCGCGCCTAGCGCCCTCGGACATCGTGCTGGTCGAAGGCTACAAGCGCGAAGCGCACAAGAAGATCGAGGCAAGGCGGCTCGAGGCCAAGGACCGGACGCCGCTTTCAGCCAACGATCCCAACATAGTCGCGGTCGCCGCCGACTTTCCGGTCGAAGGCGAAGGCCTGCCGGTTTTCGACCTCAACGACACCAAATCGATAGCCGACTTCGTCGAGCGCAGCACAGGTCTCGTCGCTGAAACCGAGTAACGCAGCGGCAGATTGGGATTGTCGTTTGCCGTTGATTTGCAGTTGCTTTTTTCTCGCAAAGAGTGGGAGTATCCGCCTCAGCGGGCGGTAACGAAGCTCCGCCCACAAGAGCCGCACGGGACAGCGGCCATGACAATATGAGAGGATTATCATGCGTATTGCACTGCGTATCGCGCTTGCCGCTTCGGCCGCGCTGCTGACACTTGGCGTCGCCCAGGCTCAGGAAAAGACCCTGAGGATCGGCACCGAAGGCGCGTACCCGCCCTTCAACAACCTGACCTCGGACGGCCAGCTGGTCGGCTTCGACATCGATATCGCCAAGGCGCTTTGCGACGAGATGAAGGTGAAGTGCACCTTCGTCGCGCAGGATTGGGACGGCATCATCCCGGCGCTCCAGGCCGGCAAGTTCGACGCCATCGTCGCCTCGATGTCGATCACGCCAGAGCGCCAGGAGAAGGTCGACTTCACCCACAAATACTACAACACCCCCTCGGCCATCGCCGTGCCGAAGGATTCGCCGCTCAAGGGCGTGACCAAGGAAGACCTCGCCGGCAAGAGCATTGGGGTCGCCACCACGACCACGCATTACAACTACGCTTCCAAGACCTACACCGACAGCACCATCAAGGGCTATCCGAGCAGCCCCGAGGAGCAGGCCGACCTCGCCAATGGCCGTCTCGACGCGATCGAGGACGACATCGTCGTGTTGCAGCAATGGCTGGATACGCCAGACGGCGCCTGCTGCAAGATCCTCGGCCAACCCTCCCCGCAGCCGGTCGAGATCTTCGGGCCGGGTGCCGGCATTGCCGTGCGCAAGGGCGAGACCGATCTGGTCAACAAGCTGAACGAAGCGATCGATACCATCCGCAAGAACGGAAAGTACAAGGAAATCAACGACAAGTACTTCAAGTTCGACGTCTACGGCGCCGAATCCTGATCGTAACGCCAAGGGCGGTGAGGCACTCCTCGCCGCCCTTCTCTTCTCCCGGGATCGCCACGGAGACACGACCCGTCAATGCCGGCCCAAAGCATTTGGACACTTCTCAGCTGGGGACCGGATGGCTGGAGTGACGACATTGCGTCTGGCGTTCTGGTTACCATCGTGCTGGCGCTCGCCACACTGCCGATCGGCCTGACGATCGGATTTTTTGTCGCCTTCGCCAAGCAGCATGAAGAGCCCTCGCTGCGGCTCGCCGCCAACATCTACACCACTGTCTTCCGCGGCCTGCCGGAGCTGGTCACGCTGTTCCTGTTCTTCTTCGGCATGCCGCTTCTGCTGCAATACATAGTGCGGCTGTTCAATCCGAATGCCACGATCGACGTCAACAGCTTCATCGCCGGCATGATCGTGCTGTCGCTGATCTTTTCATCCTATGCCAGCGAGGTCTTCCTCTCCGCGTTTCGCGCCATTCCGAAAGGCCAGTATGAGGGCGGCTACGCCATCGGCCTGGCGAAATGGCAGACGATGCGGCTGATCATCCTGCCGCAGCTGATACGCATTGCCTTTCCCGGCCTTGAGAATTGCTGGCTGAGCCTGCTCAAGGACACCTCGCTGGTCTCGGTGGTCAATCTCGCTGAGACCTTGCGCCAGTCCGGCGTCGCGGCGCGCGTCACCAAACATGCCTTCCTCTTCTATAGCGTGGCGGCGCTGATCTTCCTGGCTCTCGCCATCCTGTCGTCGATCGCGACCGGCCAGATTCTGCGTCATCTCGGGCGGAGAGCGGTGCGATGAGCGTCAGCCAGGCCATCGCCGTCGACAAGCCGCCCCCTCTGGCCCGCGGCTGGCCGCGCGCCCGCATCGTCGGCTACGCGCTGGTCGGCGTGTGGATCCTCTTCGGTCTCGGCATCGTCGCCTATCTCGTCTACGCTTGGAATCCAGAGTTTTTCGCCCGTTACGCGCCGGCCTATCTGCAGGGCCTGGGAACGACCCTGTCGCTGGTGTCCATTTCGATGGTGCTGGGAGCGATCTTCTCGCTGCCGGTTGCCTACGGCCGCATGTCCAAGAACTGGCTCCTTTCGGGGCTAGCCTATTGCTACGTCTATTTCTTCCGCGGCACGCCGCTGCTCGTGCAGACCTATCTCGTCTATTACGGCGTCGGCTCCTTTCGGCCGGAGCTGGAAACGGTCGGATTGTGGTGGTTCTTCCGTGAGGCCTTCTATTGCGGTGTCTTTGCCTTCTCGCTCAACACCGCCGCCTACCAGGCCGAAATCCTGCGCGGCGCCATCGAAAGCGTGCCGCGCGGACAATGGGAAGGTGCTGCCTCGCTTGGCCTGCACAAATTGCAGACGCTGCGCAAAGTCATCCTGCCGCAGGCAATCATTGTCGCGCTCAGGCCCTATGGCAACGAGCTCATCCTGATGATCAAGGCTTCCGCAATCGTTGCCATCATCACCGTGTACGACCTGATGGGTAACGCCAAGCTCGCCTACGCCAAATCCTTCGACATCCAGGCTTATATCTGGGTGGCGATCGTCTATCTGGTGATGGTCGAGATCCTGCGCCACGGCATCGAATGGATCGAGCGCCGCATCACCGTCCACCTGCATCGATAGATTGAACCCTGCAGGTCTGTGCCAGTCGATGCGGCTTGCCGCGCCTTGACGAATTCGCTGCATGGCCTAGACGTTCCGGCACTGAAATCTCTGTTTTGTTGGAAGGCAGGTCTATGGCATCGGTTGCATTTCTCGGTCTTGGCGTCATGGGCTATCCGATGGCCGGGCACCTCAGGAACAAGGGCGGCCATGACGTCACCGTCTACAACCGCACCAAGGCGAAGGCCGAGCAGTGGGTAGCCCAGCATGGCGGCAAGCTGGCGCTGACGCCGGCCGAAGCAGCCGAAGGCAAAGACTTCGTCTTCTCCTGCGTCGGCAATGATGATGATCTGCGCTCGGTCACCACCGGCGCGAACGGCGCCTTCGCCGCGATGAAGAAGGGTTCCGTGTTCATCGACAACACCACCGCTTCGGCCGAGGTGGCGCGCGAACTGGACGAAGCCGCGCGCAAAGCCGGCTTCTCCTTCCTCGACGCGCCCGTATCCGGCGGCCAGGCTGGCGCCGAGAACGGCGTGCTGACCGTCATGGTCGGCGGCGATGAGGCCGCCTTCGACAAGGCGAGGCCCGTCATCGACGCCTACGCCCGCATGGTCGGGCTGATGGGCCCGGCCGGTGCCGGCCAACTGACGAAAATGATCAACCAGATCGCCATTGCCGGCCTCGTCCAGGGGCTGGCCGAGGGCATCCATTTCGGCAAGAAGGCCGGCCTCGACATCGAAAAGGTGGTCGAGGTGATCTCGAAGGGCGCCGCCGGCTCCTGGCAGATGGAAAACCGCCACAAGACGATGAATGCCGGCAAATATGATTTCGGCTTCGCCGTCGACTGGATGCGCAAGGATCTCGGCATCTGCCTGGCCGAGGCCAACCGCAACGGCGCCAAGCTGCCGGTCACGGCGCTTATCGACCAGTTCTACAAGGATGTGCAGGACATGGGCGGCAAGCGCTGGGACACGTCCTCGCTGCTCGCGCGCCTGGAAAAATAGGCGACGATGGGCCTGCCCGATCCGAGCTGGAGCGCCGACGACATCGTCGCGCACCTGCGTGCGATCGGCACGGAGGCGAACTTGGCAGGCATGGCGCGCTTCGGCATCAATACGGCGAGCGCGCTTGGCATCGGCAACTCCGATTTGCGACCGCTGGCGCGCAAGCTCAAGAAGAACCACGAACGATCGCTTCTGCTGTGGGACAGCGGCATTCGAGAGGCGCGGCTGATGGCGGCCTTCACCGGCGAGCCGAAGAAGGTCGACATCGATCAATGCCGGCGCTGGGCCGCGGATTTCGACAGCTGGGAGATCGTCGACACTGTCGCCGACCTGTTTGCCGAGACGCCATTCTGGCGCGACCTGATCGACGAATTCGCCGAGGACGAACGCGAATTCGTCCGTCGCACCGCCTTTGCCATGCTGGCCTGGAGCGCGGTGCATTTGAAGAAAGAGCCGGACGCGACCTTCCTTGCCTATCTGCCGCTGATCAAGAAACATGCCCGTGATCCGCGCAATTTCGTCCGCAAGGCGGTCAATTGGGCGCTGCGGCAGGTCGGCAAACGCTCGATGAGCTTGCACGCCCCTGCCCTTGCGCTGGCGGAAAGACTGGCGGCATCGTCGGACAGGACGGCGCGCTGGATCGGCAAGGATGCGGTGAAGGAACTGACGGATGCCAAGCAGCTCGCAAGGCTCGCAGCCGCAAAAGCCTGACCTTGCCGGCATCCGCTTTGTCGAGGTGACGCAAGAAACGCGGGACCGTTTCGAAGACCTGTTCGAGCAGCCGGGCGCGCCGAAATATTGCTGGTGCATGGCCTGGCGCCATTCCAGCCGCGAGCACATTGGGAACGACGAGAAGAAGCGCATGATGATGGCGCTGATCGATGCCGGCACTCCCGTGGGCATCCTCGCCGAGTTGAACGGCAGACCGATCGGCTGGTGCTCGGTCGCGCCGCGCGAGACCTACCGGAAGCTGTCAAAGCAGCAGGACGATAGCGAGACCGGCATATGGTCGATCGTCTGTTTCTATGTGCCGAGGGCTTTGCGCGGCGACGGGCTGGCCTCCGCCCTGCTCGACGCCGCGATCGACCACGCCTTCGGCAAAGGCGCGTGTGTGATCGAAGCCTATCCCGTCGACGAGGCCGCGCCCAGCTATCGCTTCATGGGCTTTCGCGACATGTTCGTCGCGCGGGGCTTCCACGATATCGGCACCGCCGGCACGCGCCGGCATGTGATGCGGCTTGGCCGTTGAGCCCGGATCGGTCACGACGCTTTTACTCGATTCCGCAAATCGGCTGGCGGAGGATGGAGCGATGATGAACATGCGTTTCAAATCATGCGCGGCGTTGGCGACAGCGCTCTTGTTCGCGGCCACTGGAGCCGATGCCGCGGCCGAGGTCGCGCATATCTTCTGGAAGGATCTGCGCCCTGCAACGCAGGCGATCGCCGAGGACGCGAACCTGCCGATGATTGCGGCAAAGCTGCCCGATCACGGTGAGACCTTGTCGCTCAATCTCCAGGACAAGATGATACAGTTGGCCGGCTATGCATTGCCGGTCGATCGCGACGGCGACCTCGTTTATCAGTTCCTGCTCGTGCCGTGGACCGGCGCCTGCAGCCACATGCCGACGCCGCCGCCGAACCAGATCGTTTTGGTGACGCCGGCGCTTCCCTACACGATGAAAGAGGCCTACGAACCGGTCGCTGTCACCGGCGTGCTCAAGCCCGGCATGGAAAAGAGCCAGCTCTTCATCCTCGACGGCGTGTCGATCGTCCAGTCGGGCTATACGGTGCGTAAGGCGGAGGTAGCGAGGGTCGACACGGTGCCGGATACGGTCACCCTGCCGATCAACTCGCCGTGGAATTTCCTCAACAAGAAGAAGAACTAAAGCTGACCGGCGTGACCGTTGTCACGCCGCGTTCGCGCCCGATTCCTTATCAAGCACCATGTAGTCGAGCGGAATCTCCGTCGTGTATTTGATCTGCTCCATGGCGAATGACGAGGACACGTCGCGAATCTCGATCTTGGCGATCAGCCGCTTGTAGAAGGCGTCGTAGGCGGCGATGTCCGGAACCACCACGCGCAACAGGTAATCGACGTCGCCGCTCATGCGGTAGAACTCGACCACCTCGGGGAATTCCTGGATGACCTCGGAGAACCGCCGCAGCCATTCATGGCTGTGCGAATTGGTTCGGATCGACACGAAGACGGTGACGCGCACATTGACCTTCTCATGGTCGAGGATGGCGACGCGCCGCTTGATGACGCCCTCTTCCTCGAGCTTCTGGATACGTCGCCAGCACGGCGTGGTCGACAGGCCGACTTTCTTGGCAACATCGGCCACCGCAAGCGTGGCGTCCTCCTGCAGGAGGCGTAGAATTTTTCTGTCGAGGCGATCCATGGGGAGGCTCCAGGGGAATAGTTTGGCTATAATCCCTTTTATCGGAGCCTTTCACAAGAAAGAAATTCTGCCGAAGGCGGCAAAACCGAGTGATATCTTGCGGAATGCCTAACCAATGCGATAGCGGATTTCCGATCTCAGGAACGGCAGCAAATCAATTTCAAACCAGGGATTCTTCTTCAGCCAGCCGGTGTTTCGCCACGACGGATGCGGCAGAGGCAACACTTTTGGACTGGCCGGCGCATCCCAGATGGCGCGCCAATTCCTCACCGTATCCGTCAAGGACGCCGCGCGGGTCGTGCCCATATGCCAGGCCTGCGCATAGCTGCCGATGGTCAGCACCAGGTCGATCTGCGGCATCAGCGCCATCAGCTGAGCGCGCCAGGCCGGCGCGCATTCGCGGCGCGGCGGCAGGTCGCCGCCCTTTGCATCCTGGCCGGGAAAGCAGAAGCCCATCGGCACGATGGCGAATTTTTCCGTGTCGTAGAACTCTTCGCTGCTGACGCCGAGCCAGCTTCTGAGACGATCTCCGGAAGCGTCTGTGAAGGGCATGCCCGAGATGTGAACCTTGGTGCCCGGCGCCTGGCTGGCGAGCAGGATGCGCGCGCTCGCGGACGGTCTCAGCACCGGCCGCGGCTCGTGCGGCAAGGGCCGGCCAAGCGGCTGGTCGACGCAGATGCGGCAGGCCCGCACCCTCGCGGTGAGGCGCTCCAATGCTTCGATCATATCGGGCGGACTATCCAATAGCGTCGCTCAGGCCTTCGCGCTCGGCCGGCTCGTCAGCGCCGCGTACCAGCGCAGCACGTTCGTGCATTCCTCAGGCACCTTGATGCGGGCCGGCTTCATGAAATCGATGGCGATCATTCCGGTAATGTCAGCTACCGAATAGGCATCGCCGGCGGCGAACTCGCGCTGCGCCAGTTCCTTGTCGAAGAGGCGCAGGAATTCGATCACCTTCGGTTTGTTGGCCTCGCCCCATTCCGGGATCTGCGGCACCTCCCACTCCTTCATCGCCGGATGGATGTGCCGGAACGCGGCCGCGACACTGGCCATGAGGTTCAGTTCAAGTCGCCTTTGCCACATCTCGACTTTTGCCTTGCCGAGCGCTCCCTTGCCGAAAAGCGACGGCTCGGGGTGCAACTCCTCGAAATAGCGGCAGATCGCGATCGATTCGGTGATGATGGTGCCGTCGTCGAGCTCGAGCACCGGCAGGCGCCGCAGCGGATTGCGCTGCGCCACCTGCTCGCCGCGATGCTCCAGCGCGCCCATGTCGACGGGCACAAGCGGCACCGTCAGCCCCTTCTCGGCAAGGAAGACACGCACACGCCGGGGATTGGGCGCGCGGCCGCCATCGAACAGCTTCATTCCATCCTCCAGCTTCTCTACCGGATCATAGGGCTCGGATACGCCCATCACCAGAAGCGAAAGAACTCGCGCAACGCGTCGCTGAACGAGGCCAGCGTGCCGTGCTTTCGCTCGACCGGCGCATTGTGATGGCTGTCGCGCCAATCCTGTGGCGCCTCGAAGCTGCCTGCCCAGATGCCGACCTTGGCCGCTCTCGCCACCGCCTCCTCGGTCTCGAAGCCGCCGAAAGCAACCGCCCATCCGGCCTGCACCTGGGCCTGGTTCAGGTCGGTGTCGCCTGCCCTGCAATCGCCGAGCAGCCGGCCGTAGCGGTCGCGCTGCCAGCCGCTGCAGGAAACAGGCCTGCCGGCGATCAGGCGCACCAGCGACTGCCGCGCCAGCTTGCCGCAGGGATAGTCGGCGCCGTTCTGCCGGCAGGTCTGCAGATATTCAGGCGCATCGATACCGCGCATGCGGATGCGCTCGGCCCCGAGCGTGATCGAATCCCCGTCATTGACGATCACCGTGCCCTGCTCCGTACGCCTCTCGAAGCGATCGAGCCGCGCGGCCACCAGGATCAGCAACCCGAGCAAGAGGAAGGCCAGCCCATAGTCCAGCAGCTTGCGCCAGGGGCTGCGCGGCGGGCTTGCCGCGTAGCGCCGGCGCGGTCCTCGCGGCCCGAAGCGGCTCATATGGCAAACAGTCTCTTAATCATTCGAACGTAGCTTAACGAACTGAAAATCGCTGCGCGCAGAAATTGAAGTCCGTATGCCTTTGCTACGCTCGAACACAGCGGATAAATTCATTGTGGACCGCCGTAAACCGCACCGCAACAGCGATGTGGCGCGCGCGGTGCGCAAGACGCGCGACCGCCTTTCGCAACAGGCGGGCAGCCTCGACTTCGACCGCGAACTCCTGAAACTGCATGCGCGCGCCATGGTGGTCAGCGCGGTCGCAATCCCGCTGCTGGTGCTTGCGGTGGCGGCTCTCGGCCGGCTGGCAGGCCTGGGTAACCAGATCGCCATCTGGGCCCTGGCGATGCTGCTTTGCTACGCGATCGTCGCTTTCATGTCGCGGCGCGTCGAACGAACCGAAGCCGCCGAACTCGACCCTTCACAGACGCGCCGCGATTTTCTGGTCGGCCATTTCCTGTGTGGCCTGGGCTGGGCATGGTTCGCATGGATCGGCTGCGACACCTGCCAGATCGACCAGTTCCATGTGGCCAAGGCCATGGTGCTGCTGATCGCGATGGCGACGACCGCCGTGATGGCCTCCTCGCTTGGGGGCGCGCTGTTGGCGACCTTTGCCATCCCCGTTTCCGTCTATGTCTACACCATCATCCCCCTGTGGACGCCGATCGAAGCCACGATGGCGGCGCTCCTCATCGCGGCTCTCCCCTTCTTCGGTTACGTCGCGCGTCATCTCAATCAAGCCTCGTTGATGGTGCTGTCCTTCCGTTCGGAAAAGGACGCGCTGATCGCCGAGGTCGAGACGGCAAAATCGATGTCGGACGAGGCAAGGCGGCGCGCCGAGGACGCCAATCTGGCGAAGTCGCGCTTTCTCGCCTCGATGAGCCACGAGCTCCGGACGCCGCTGAACGCCATCCTCGGCTTCTCCGAGGTGATGGCCAATGAGGTTCTAGGTCCGATGAACAATCCGACCTATCGCGACTATGCCCATGACGTGCACGAGTCCGGCCAGCATTTGCTCGACCTGATCAACGAGATCCTCGACCTGTCGCGCATCGAGGCCGGCCGCTACCAGCTCAACGAGGAGCCGGTCGTGCTTGTGACCATCGTCGAGGATTGCTGCCACATGATGGAATTGCGCGCCCGCAACAAGGATATCCGCATCATCCAGGAGTTCGAGGAGACCTTGCCGCGCCTCTTCGCCGACGAGCGCGCGGTGCGGCAGATCACGCTCAACCTCCTGTCCAATTCGATCAAGTTCACGCCGTCCGGCGGGGAAGTGCGCGTGCGCGTCGGCTGGACCGCCGGCGGCGGCCAGTACATTTCGGTCAAGGACAACGGCCCAGGCATACCGGATGAGGAAATCCCGGTGGTGCTATCCGCTTTCGGCCAGGGCTCGATCGCCATCAAGAGCGCCGAACAGGGAACCGGTCTCGGCCTGCCGATCGTGCAGGGCCTGCTTGCCATGCATGGCGGCGAGTTCGAGCTTCATTCCAAGCTGCGCGAAGGCACGGAGGCGATTGCCATCTTCCCGCTGAGCCGGGTGATGGAGGAACTGCCGGCCCTGCCGACCAAGACGGTCGCCACGCGCGGGCGCCGCTGACGCGATCCCCGCGGCTCTAGAGCCGAACAGCCATCGCCATGCCTGAGCTGGTCAGCGCCGCGGCCTTGACGATACCGGCAGCGAGAGCGGCCCCAACTCCTTCGCCATGGCTGATGCCGAAATCGAGCAGAGGCCGCAGTCCGAGCCTTTCGGCAGCCTTGGCATGGCCAGGCTCGGGCGACAGGCCGGCAAGCAGACAATGGTCGAGCGTACCGGGGCTGGCCGCATGCAGAACAGCGGCCGCGGCAGTCGCCACGAATCCGTCGAGCAAGACGGGAATCTTCTCCATGCGGGCCGCAAGAATGGCGCCGCAGATCGCCGCGAACTCGCGTCCGCCGACCCGTCGCAGGGCCTCCAGCGGATCGCCGAGGCCGGGACCATGAAACGCCAGCGCCCGATCGACAACCTCGGCTTTTCGCGCCATCGTCGCCGCATCGGCGCCAGACCCCGGCCCAACCCAATCCGTCCCCTTGCCGCCGAACAGCGCGGCGCAAAGGGCAGCCGCGATGGTCGAATTGCCAACCCCGAGATCACCTAGGCACAGCAGATCCGCGCCGCCGGCGACCGCCTCCATGCCGAAGGCCATGGTCGCGGCGCAGCCGCGCTCATCGAGCGCCGCCTCCTCCGTGATGTCGCCTGTGGGGATATCCAATGCCAGGTCGAAGACTTTCAAGCCGAGATCGTTGGTGATGCAGACCTGGTTGATCGCGGCCCCGCCGGCGGCGCAGAGCTCGACTTCATTGGCGGTCGCCGCCACACGCCGCGGCGAAATGCCGTGCCGCACCGCGCCGTGATTGCCGGCGAAGATCGCCACCAGCGGCCGGTTGATCGCCGGCGGCGCGCGGCCGCTCCAGGCGGCAATCCAGGCCGCGATGTCCTCGACGCGCCCGAGCGATTCGTTCGGCTTGTCCGCTTTGGCAAACAGCGCGCGGACACGCGCGCCCGCCGCGTCATCGGCAGGCGGCAACGCCGCCAGGAGGCTTCGGAAATCGTCGAAAGGCTTAGCAGGCATTTGCGTCGGTCGCGGCTCGTTGCGGAAATCGCAAGCGGCATAGCCGCCTTCTCCCGCCGGCACAACCGCCTGGCGATGCCGCGAACAGGTGGCCTTGCGACGCATCGCGGAGGGCTTGCATTGCTCCAACGGTTGCACCATGTGGAATGAACGCAAGAGAACAGCATGACCGCCATCGAATCCCCCTGCATCCTGGTCTGTTCGATCGATATGAAAACCGGATTCTGCTTCGGTTGCGGCCGCACGCGCGACGAGATTTCCGGCTGGCTCACGATGACCCCTGAATCGCGCCGGGCGGTGATGTCGGAACTGCCGGCCCGGCTCGAAACGGTCGAGCGCCGGCCGCGCCGCGAAACAAGGCGTGCCCGCATGGCACGCGAACGCGGCGTTTTGTGAGAAGAAACCGATGAACCGGCTGTTCTGGATCGTCATGGTGGTGATCGGCGTCGGGCTGGTGCTCTTGATGCTCAACAATTCGGCCGGCCGCACTTTCGGCATGAACAACAATGATTTCGGCCGGCTGATCTGGGTCGGCGTGCTGGTCATGGTGATCGGCGCGAGCCTGCTCCGCTCGGGCCGGCCGCTTGGCGACATGGCACGCAATATCGGTGTGTGGGCCGCGTTCGTGCTCGTGCTGATCGCCGGCTATCAGTACCGCTATGAGCTGCAGGATGTCGCGAGCCGCGTGACCGCCGGCCTGTTGCCGGGCAGCCCGCTGGCGCTCGGCGTGGAGAATGGTCGCCCGACCGTCACGCTCGACAAGGCCGACAATGGCCATTTCGAGGCCCGTATCCTGGTCAACGGCACGCCGGTGCGCGCCGTCGTCGATACCGGCGCGACCAGCACGGTGCTGACCTCGGAAGATGCTCAGGCCGCGGGTTTCAACCCGGCGGCGCTCAGCTACAGCGTCGACGTCTCGACCGCCAACGGCATGGCACGTGCCGCGACGGTCAGGACCGACGAATTGGCGATCGGCGGCATCGTGCGCAAGGACATGTCGGTGATGGTCGCCGCGCCTGGCATGCTCGACCAAAGCCTGCTCGGCATGAACTTCATCGGCTCATTGTCGGGCTTTGACGTGCGCGGCGACCGCATGATCCTGCGGGACTAATGCATGTCGCCCAGAAGTGTGTAGCGGTTCTGGGACCACGACATGCATTAGAAAAAAGGTTAAAGCGCAACGCGCTTAACCGAAAGTCAGGCCGCGTCGGCTTCCACGGCAGTGAAATCAATCGCTGCGAACGCGCTCTTCAGCACCTCCGGACCGGCGCCGAGCTTGTTCGCATCCGTGGAAAGAATCTGCCGGAAGCGGCGCGCGCCGGGCAGGCCGTGGAACAGTCCGACCATATGGCGGGTGATGTGGCCGAGTCGCCCTCCCCGCTCGATATGGCGCGCGGCATAGCCGGCCATGGCGTCGATCAGCCCCGGATAGTCGAAGGCGGCTGCCACTTCGCCGTAGAACGCGGCATCAACGCCGGTCAGGATGCCGGGTGTATGATAGGCGGCGCGGCCGAGCATCACGCCGTCGACATGGGAAAGATGCGCCGACGCCTCGGCAAGCGATTGAATGCCGCCGTTGATGCCGATGAATTCGTTCGGCTTTCTGGCCTTCAGCCGATAGACGCGCGGATAGTCGAGCGGCGGGATGTCGCGGTTCTCCTTGGGACTCAGCCCCTCCAGCCAAGCCTTTCGGGCATGCACCCAGAGCGCGTCGGCGCCGGCCGCGAGCACGCCGTCGGCGAGCGTATCGAGCGCAGGTTGCGGGTCCTGATCGTCGACGCCGATGCGGCATTTGACCGTGACGGGGATTTTCACCGAAGTTTTCATGGCCGCGACGCATTCGGCGACCAGGTCTGGCGTCTTCATCAGGCAGGCGCCGAACGTCCCCGACTGGACGCGGTCGGACGGGCAGCCGACATTGAGGTTGATCTCGTCATAGCCGAAGGCCTCGCCGATCCGCGCCGCCTCGGCGAGCTTTGCCGGATCCGATCCGCCAAGCTGCAACGCCACCGGATGCTCGACATCGTCGAAGCCGAGCAGCCGTTCGCGCGCGCCGTGGATGACGGCGTCCGCCACAACCATTTCGGTGTAGAGCAACGCGCGACCCGTCAACTGGCGGTGGAAGAACCGGCAGTGCCGGTCCGTCCAATCCATCATGGGCGCAATGGCCACCCTATGCTCTTGATTTTTCAGCATTTTTCGTTTAACATCAAATTCTTAGAACCTGCCGAGTGCACACGAATTTACGCCAAAATACGACCCTTTTCGCCACGTTTCGATCTCTCAGTGCACACGGAGCGCACACGAAAAATGGCCACCTACACAAAATTACCATCCGGTTCTTGGCGCGTGCAGGTTCGTCGCAAAGGTCGCTACGTCAGCGAGACGTTCTTGCGTCGGGACGACGCACGGAGATGGGCGACCGAAACCGAACGCCAAGTCGACCGCGGCGAGACACCGACCAAGTCCCGTGTAGCGCGCCTCAAAACTTTTGGCGAACTCATCGACCTCCATATCGACGACATGTGCGATGTAGGCAAGCCCCCTCGCCGCTCCAAGGCCGCCGCCCTCGAGATGCTTAAACGACACCTGGGGAAATGCAACATCGCGGCTCTCGATCGCGAACGGCTCATCCTTTTTGGTCGTGAGCGAGCCGACCAAGGTGCCGGACCGATGACGCTCGGCATCGATATTGGCTTCATAAAGCTCATCCTGTCTCATGCTGCGGCCGTCCACGGTCTGCCGGTCAAGGTGGAGCCGGTTGATCTGGCCCGTATCGCCCTAAAGAGGCTCGGTCTCGTTGGCAAAGGCCAGCAGCGCGACAGACGGCCGACACAGGATGAACTCGACAAGCTGATTTGTCATTTCGACGCAAACCCTCGCCAAATTGCGCCGATTGGCCAGATCATTCGCTTCGCGGTCGCAACCGCCATGCGCCAGGAGGAGATCTGCAAGGTGCGTTGGTCTGATTTGGAATCTCGCACGCGGATGCTCCTGATCCGCGACAGGAAGGATCCTCGAAACAAGAACGGCAACAATCAGCGCATACCGCTGTTCGCGGCCACTGGATATGATGCGTGGGCCATCGTCGAGGAACAGCAGGCAAAGCGCAGCAATGACGATGATCGAATTTTCCCGTTCAATCATAAGTCGGTCGGCACCGCCTTCCGTCGAGGGTGCGGTGACCTCGACATCCACGATCTTCATTTTCACGACTTGCGACACGAAGGAACGAGCCGCCTGTTTGAAGCTGGGTTCACAATTGAACAGGTAGCGTTGGTTACTGGGCACAAAGATTGGAAGATGCTGCGCCGCTACACACATCTGAAGCCCGAGACGCTTCACGCTATCTACGCGGGGAAGGCTGCATAGTTCAGGACAGCAGGGGGCGGGCTGCGGACCGAAAGTCCCAGGCGAAGGGCGCCGTTCGCATTACGTAAAGTCCGGGCGATTAAACGACTGATATTGCGATCTGGCCGATCAGCCGACGCTAGGCGCAGGCGGCAATGCGAATTTAAAACCGATTGCGCAGCAGACGGAGCGGTATCCTGCTCATGCGGCTAACTATGGGCGCGACGTGGAAGCGGTTGAAGCGCTCGCAGCCCATACGCGCGAGCAGGGACAGGGCTGCTGTGAACGACCGGGCAATCCCGTCGGGCGAAGCCGCTCGGACTGTTAGCTGCCGTAATTCGAATGCTGTTGCGTGCGGGCGTAAAATTCCTTCTCGCCGTCCTGTATCTCGACCCGCCCTTCCCACGGCAGGTGAACAGCGGTGTACCGGCCGGCCACTCTCACGCCATCATAGGTTTTGGAGTGCCGATAATATTTCTGATCGACCATGCAAAAGGTGGTATCGATGCGAGCGTCGAATACCCTGTCGCCTCCGTCGGTGAAATGTAGCGGCTTTGACCAAAACTGCTCCTCCCATTCCGAAATTGTTCCGTCGCGCCGGTCCAAAGTTTCCCTGGGGAACAGGTGACTTCTTGAAATATCGAGCGCAAAGCCGGCTTTTCCGACAGCGTGCCGCACGGTGAGACCACGCAGCTCGCTGACAAAGTTGGATGGCAAGCGCCGGTTAAATAGGATGTCTGGATCGGTGATGCAGAAATGCCTAGGAAGATCCCACCTTAGCCGATTAATTGATTGATTCGGACCAATATTTTCGTCTAGCCGAATGATCCGGCGACGCGCGTCCTCTCTCCGAAGCCAGTCCCGCATTTGAGGGCTTGTCGAGGCATTGTCGATAAATCGGATGTCGTCGAAGCCCACGCGCCACAACTGATCCAACATCAAGGCGCAATAGGTCGGGTTGTTGAAGCACGGCACTAGCACCGGCACTTCTCCCTGTCGACCGTACTCGGGTGTCGGCCAAAGGCTTCGCGCCACGTCTGAATGGGCGAAAAGGACACTGAATCGAGTGCCGCCGAACTCTCGGTCCCGAAGAATCGGAGTGAGACCAGCGGAAATCAGGGCTTTGAACAAAGCAGCAGTCGTCTGGGGAGGATCAGGTGCCTCGATCTTGACAAGGGCAGCACCCACTCGCTCAGGCACTTCTATCGCACCCCCAGAGGAAATGTCCCCGGCCTCGATCCGCCAAGCGATGTTCTGGCTCGAAGACCTTATGATCTCAGTCACGGAACTAAATTCGTCATCCAGCGCGACGTTGCCGGATCGCTCCTCCGGCATCGTAGACGCAACATCTAAATAGCTGAGTGTTCGCGCGCTCAGGATGGGTGGGCGGCGCTTCCGCAGAAGATTGCGACGCCACTTTTCAAGCTTCCTGCGCATTACTTTGGCCAAATATAAGCAGCTTCTAAATTATTATGCAAAGCATAAGTATCTACTGCTAATATAGTTATGGGGCCGGCTGCACAACTGGCGAAACTCGAGGGGCGTGATTTTTTGTCAACAGGGCGTTGCGGTCATGGTGGCCTCTTGTGATGAAGGGGGGCGGCTCAGCGAGCGTCGTCTATGCCGCTTGATTTGACGGGAGTTTTTACTTAGCTGCGCATGCAACACGGGGTGTTCGAATGTCTAGACTGACGTCATGGATGCGGGACAAAGGTTTTTTGGACCGCAATACAAACCGCAAAGAGGCGTTTCCGCTGGGTCCCGTGGCGTTTGGAGCGCCGGGGGCTTGGTCGCCATGATCTCTTTGCGAGAGTACAAATTGCAGGATTGGAGCCGCTTGCGGCCGATCGTGCATGCGTTCAAAACTGTTCGCTATCGAGTTACTGACGATCTGTTCTTCCGTCAACGGGCAAGAGACGGCGACGTTGAGGATATCCAGGCCCTTGCCAGAGCGCGCCGCGTCCTACTTACCGTAGCCTTCAACGACGCTCAGTGCCTTGAAATCCAGCTAAGGCTGGCAAGCAAGCTAGTGCAGAGCGACATTCACATCGTAGCCGACAACAGCACTAGCAATGCTTCCGCTGGCGAAAATAAACGGGCCTGCCTAAACCATGGCGCTGCGTATGTGAGGCTTCCCGCCAATCCGTGGACTGTCAGGAACCCAAGTCGATCACACGGCGCTGCCATGAATTGGATGTGGCACAACGTTGTCAAGCCTGCCGCTCCGACCGCGTTCGGTTTCTTGGATCAAGACCTTTTCCCCACACAGCCATGCGCCCCGTTTGAACCTCTTGAACGTGCCCCTTTTTACGGTGATTTGCGCTGGTCGGACGGGAGATGGTTTCTTTGGGCGGGCTATTGCTTCTTCCGCTTTGAGGCCGTCGGGCGCAAGCCCCTCGACTTCTCGCCCGACTGGTTTATCCGCCGTCTCGACACGGGCGGCGCCAATTGGGAAGTGCTCTACAAAGATGTGGAACCAGGCGCGGTACCGCAAAGGCCGATAACGCAAATCGCCGCCCTGCCCGGCGTCGATCTCAGGCAGGCTTATTGCGAATGGCGCGGAAGCTGGCTTCATGAAGTCGGCCTTGACGGCGACTTGTCCTTGAAAATGAGAAAGCGGGAAGCAGTTCTTAAGCTGCTGGAGCCGGCACTGTCAGCGGCTCCGCGCGATGTCGAAGGTGCCGGCGTCAAATGTGCCGCCACCGGCACCTGATAGGCTGAGCTGGGTCAAAATCCCGGAAGGGCTACGTTCCCGAACCGGTCGTGGCGCTATTGCCGCCGAAGAAGCCAGGGCATCCGGCCGCCCAGAGGTTGGTGACGGCATCTATCAAGACAAGCGTGGCCAGGCAACTACAGAGGTCGCCCCCGCTCCGGGTCTGCCCGATCAGAATGCTTGAGGACGACAACCGCCAGAATGCTGCCCAACGCGCTTCAGACAAATGCGCACGACGTTGCGTTGGCGCAGTGCCAGTCAGCGGGCCGATCATGCTTGGTCGAGCAAGGCGGTTCGGGACTTTGATTCCTCCGGCTATCAAGAATGGCGCCGGCACTGGATCAATCGGGCATGTGAGCTGTGTTGCCTGCCGATCATAGGCGCCACGGCCAGTCGTTTCGGTTCCGTTAGCACTCGCTAATGGGAACAATCCGGTGTTGCCGTTGTTCAAAAGGACAGGTCAGGAGATTGCAACGATGGCTGACGACAAGACCAAGCGGGATTTTCGCGACCGCGACCGGGTGTCGGCAGATGAAGATTACGAGGTCCGGTATTTCGCGAAGCAGCACCGGATCAGCCCCGAGCAGGTTCGCGATCTGATCAAAGAACACGGCAACGACCGGAAGACTTTGGAGCGTGAGGCAAGGAAGCTTCGAGGATGACGAGGCTTAACTCGGCCCTGCGAAAGGAGTGACGGTGCACCGCCCGCCGGACTTCAAGGAGGGTTCGGACTATCATCGGTGTGAGACGTGCGGTCAGGTTGTCGACTGGGAAGACATTAGACAGGTTATGTGGCACCAGTTCCAGGAGGACCATGAGCCGCTGGAACTCGACAGCTAGTCGGGAATACGTCGGTACCGGAAGTGATTGCGGATATGGTCTTGAAAAAGCGGCCTTTGACAAAAGCCGACCGGAATGCGGTGTAGGTTTCCGGAGGCACTCCCTCAAAGTCGTAACGCTTGCCGCTGGCCACGAACCAGACGGAGAGAATCCTGCTGGTCGGATCGTATTCTGTTTTCCTGATCGAGGTGGATGGCATGGAATACCCATCGTTGCAGTTCGCCAACGATCGGCCCCGCCTTTTGTTTCAGAAACACGAACCTATAACGCCTGCATGAAGACCATAGCGACTTACGATTCGGCGGCGGGGACCTTCACGCTCGAGAAAAACATTTGGCGCGGGACATTCCCTATCGCCGACTTGCCAAAGTGGCTGGCCTTCTACCGGCATCAGATGCAGCGTTATCCGGCGCAAGCAGGCAATTACGCACTCGATGTCGAGGCGCTTGAAATGCTCGCCAAGCAGCTAGAGGATCGTGAACGTGGCGCCCGCTGACTTTTTGCGGAACGCCATCCGTTCGAGTAAAAGAGCCGAATGTGCAACGACTACGAACAGCATATCGCCTGGGCTGAATACTGCCGGATGATGGAATCGCTGGCGCTCAAGGTCCCTACCCATCAGACCGAGCTCGACCTCCCGCAGGCGGACGATATCCGCATCAATGATCCGGCGCCCATCATGCGCGCCACAGGCGACACCATCGAGCTCGCCTCGATGACCTTCGGATTTCCGCCCTCGGGCCCCAAAGGCGGCCCTGTGTTCAACTTCCGCTCGGAAGGCCGGCAATTCGGCAACAGCAACCGCTGCCTGGTGCCGGCGTCGGCCTTCTTCGAGTTCACAGGAACGAAGTATCCGAAGGCCAAGCACCGTTTTACGCTCAACGGCTCGCCATTCATGGCGATTGCCGGCCTTTGGCGTGAAGCCGCCGGCAACAAGCCGCCGACGTTCACCATGCTCACCACCGAGCCCGGACCCGACGTCGCGCCGATCCACAACCGTCAGATTGTGGTCCTTCAGCCGGAGAACTGGGCGGCCTGGCTCAACCTGAGCAAGCCCGAATCGGAGTTGCTGCAACCGCTCCCGGCCGGCTCGCTCTCGGTTGAGATGGTGCGTCCTGAGAAGTCATAGGTCATCGCCGCAGGAATTCCAGAACGCAAGCTCTAGGATACGCTCATAGGTACCCTGGCGGCTCCAAACGCCCTGTGCGCGTCCCCTCTCCGCTGCCACCGAAGTGACTTAGGACGGCAACCGCGGCTTCGCGCTCCGCGAAGCAATGTGGCCGCCATTGCTCTTGCTTGCCGTTCTCCCAAAGCGCGATCACCGTTCCCGTCTGGCATCTGAGGCCACGCTCTCTGAGGAAACATCCGATCAGCGTGAAGTTACGATCCGTGCAGATATCGTCCAGCAGCGCCACCTGATGGGCCAATCGCGGTCGATTATCGACGGCGCCGGGATGCCCCGCCCGCGCTTAACCAGTGTCCACGTTATTCGAAATGAGCAGCCTGGCCACGCATGATCGCCAGCGTCAGAGCGATGGCGGTGTTGGCCGGTGGTTTTGCCATGTGCAGCGATCCGTCGAAGTCGCGCCATGCTGCCATACTCAGGTCATCGTCAAGGATGTCGTCTCCGCGGCGAGGATTGATCACGCGGGCGTCGCAGGGTTCTTGGTCGATCTCGATGGTCCAGTCCGCCAGGGATTTGTGGGCGATGTCGGTGACCTGCGCCAGGTTGCTGGTCAGATAGGGCAGATCCAATTCCGCGGCCTGTTCCGGCGTGCCGCGCTCACTTATCCATCCAAGCGCAAACGCAATGTCGACATCGATCTGCCGGTCCGGCCCCGTGGCGGTTTCCAGACGCTCGATGAGGTCGCCGTAGAGTTGTCTTCGCTCCGGCCAATTGGCCGGATTTGCCGCTTCAACCTTCGAACGGGGTTCGCCGACCAATTCCAAGACCAGGTGCCGACAGACCTTGTCATCTGGCCACCCCGAGCAACACGCATCGCAGGCGGCACGATTGGCTTCCAGCCAGGTATCCGCCGCCGTCTGCTCCTGCTCGCTTGGCTCCTCGCCTTCGGGGAATCCTTTGATGTCCCACCCCTCCAGCGCAAACATGCCGTAAGCGGCGTCCTCAGCCGTGATTCCGGCCTCATCAAAAACGGCCTGCGCGGCCTTTACCCCGCGAGCAATTTCCTCGGGTGTGGCGCCCTCAATGTCCAAGCGAAGCTCCATGCTCGCCTCCTATGATCCATTAGCGTGATATGAACAAAACAAGAACACGAAGTCAAGGTGAGCCTTGACGAGACAGGAATATGTTCCTTATTCCTGTTTCGATCTGGAGACGGAAAGGACCGAGGGCGACGCGCTTCAACCGCGCTGGCCGGCGAAGCTATGCCCAAAACGGACGAAGACAACTTTCGCATTGAGGTCTGGGATCGCGAGGAGACGGCGCTGGTCGAGACGATCAGCCGCTCGCCTGATTTCTCGGTCAGCCAAGCCGCCTGGCAGACGGCAATCCGCCGGCGCCCCGGCATGCTGCTGATCCACTACAACAGCCGTCACATCATGGAGAAAATCCTCACGCCGGGAGAACCCAAACTCCCGCCTGAAACGATCGTCGAGGGCAGCGTTCATGCCGGCCTCGACGTGTCGCTTGGCGATCTGCGCGAATGGCACACGCTGCGCGCATGGTGCAAAAACTGCTCGCACCATGCGCCCGTCAAACCGGCTAGTCTGATCCGCCGCTATGGTAAGGATGCCCTGTTCAGCTCGGTCGAGAGAGCACTGTTTTGCACCAGTTGCGATCGAGGCGGCCCGGTACGGCTCGAGATCCACAAGCTGCCGCGAAACTGACTGACTGCCTTCGACACACCAGCGGCGGGCTATCGATCCAGTGGGAGCTCTCCTGCGTAGAAACAGGCCGGCTCAGGAACGGGCTTTCGTGAGCCGCCGAAGAAGCGCGTAGTCGTCAAGGTCCTTGTATGGTGTGAGGTCCAGATCGGCAGGCACTTTCTTCAATGTTTCTTCGTCGATTGCCTTTTCATGACGTTTCATGAAGCGCTGATAGTCCACCCACCTTATGCCGCTCGTTCGAACGGCATCCCGTTCGATGCGTGAGGCAATCTGGTGCGCGTGAAGGTAATGCAGTCGTAACTCATCCAGAAGCGCCTTCTCGACGATCTCGTGACACACTAAGAAAGGCTCGATCCGAACCGCTTTGTTCTTCGCCTTCAGTGTGAGGGGTAGATGTCTGTCGATGTAGACGGTCTTGGCATCGAGGCTGTAGCCGGCGATGTAGGGGATGTCGAACTCGTGAGAGATGGTGACTCTGCGGTTGAGGGCAGCCACAACATCGGACAACACGCGGGCATCAACATCTTCCGATTTGTGATGAACCTCACTCTCAGCGAGCAATCGTTTCTCCATTGCTGAGTGGCTGTCGAGATGCCGAAGCGGCTGCCACAAAAATCAGGCGAGCGATAAAATGTTCCATAAGGCTCCAGGCGACCGGGACCCAGGCTCCGGGTGGCGGAGGAGCCACTTCAAATCTTCTCCACGCTGGAACTTCCCGACCAGAACGAGGTTTGGCTGCGAAGGGACGCGGAGGCGACTCTGGACTGCGCTGCTACAGGCGGGAGGCCTCGCACAGGAGACGGCCATGAAATACCAGACACTTGAAGAACTGAATGCGGTCGCGGAAGTCGAACCATCGTTTCCGGCCATGACGCGAACTCAGCGCTTAGAGCATTGGGCCATGCTGCTCGAGCGAAACCCCGAGCGTTGCATCGTCGCCTTCCCGGGGACGGAGTACATGACCCTGGATGTGCGCCACAAAGGACAGTGCGTGGGCTCCGCCCTCAGCATCGCCTTCGCGGATCCGGTGTTGCGCGCGCAAGGTTTGAAGGACGACACGTACGGCGAGGCCAAGCGCTTCTTCGAGCTGGCGGAATGGCAGCTGCACGCCATCGTCTGCCACTGCCATGTGGGCGCCACAATGAAAGCCGGATGGGCTGCCGTTCAGGTTCGCTCTGCCATCGACAAAGACAGCAAGCTTTTCAGCAAGCTTCGCGAAGCTATTGCCCGTCGGCCGGTATTCCGCATCTTGACGCATTTGCGCGAGTGAAGCCCGGCGGCAGCCGAATCCCACTCGGACGTTTTCAACGACTGATTTGGAAATGCTGGTCTGACATCTCCAAGACGGGCGACGCCCAGGAAGCTCACCCTCAGGGTCGCCCGCATCCCTTGAGCCCATCTCCGGCATTGGGCCAAATCAACCGTAGCTCCGCCGGTCGCCGGCAAGCGGCGAGGCTAATTTAGCCGTCTATTGCCTCGATCGGGCAAGCCACTGCCGATCGAGTGGATTACCCCGATCGCCGGCCGAAGCGGTCGTGCGCCAGCGCATCAAGTGGGCTGGTAGAAGATAAGTCTGATCTAAGCCTGCTCCTTCTTTGCTTTGGAAAAGCCGCGATCCGCCGCGATGAACCGCTCAAGCATCGGCGCGATCAAGCGCGACGGGCTGGCGGGTGGCTGCCCTGTCTCGCGGCCAAGGATCTCTCCATATTTCACCAAATCGCGATGCAGAGGCGCCGGCAGTTCCACCGTGATCTTCACCGGCTTGTCGTCGGCGATCACTGCGAGTTTCAACTTGGCCATGTCAACCTCCATATGGTTCAAGCGCAAGGTCGCGGGTGACGAGGACGCGAACGGGAAATCCCGGCCGGATCATAAGAGTCGGCGCTATAGCGAGCTGGCGCTGAACGACTTGCTGGCCTACCTGGCTAACGCTATCGGAGGCGCCGCTGCGCAGAGCACGCACGAGATCGCTCTCTTGGTCGGAGGAACCAGCCTGCGCGCCAACACTCAGAACGGTCGACAACGCCGCAGCCTTGAATAGCTCGCCCCAGTGATAATCGACGCCGTCCTCGAGGCCAGCGTAGCCTTCCGCGTCCGCGCCTGGCTGCCGTTCCAGAACGATGGAGCGCCCGTCGGGAAAGATCAGCCTGTTCCAGACAAGCAACACGCGACGCTGTCCCGGACCAATTGCGCTGTCGTATTGCCCGATAACACGAGTGCCTTGCGGAATGAGCAGGGAGCGGCCGGTGGGACTGTCATAGACATTTTCAGTTACCTGGGCGCTGATCTGGCCGGGCAGGTCGGACCGGATACCCGTGATGAGCGCGGCCGGGATCACGGCGCCGGCTTGAAGCACATACTGGGAAGCCGGAGGCGTGACGTGATCTGGCGCCACGGTGCGGCGGTCAGCGGCGGCCGACAGGAAAGCTAGCTGGCGATCCTGCCCATTTGGCTGTCCGTTCTGACTGGCAAGGTCGATGCCAGCAGGCGCCGATGCTTCCTCGGTCCTGGCATCTTGTTGCGCCGTCTGAAAAAACACGCGCGAGGTTCTGGCGGCGTCCTCCTCGGCCCGCCGGCGTTGCTCGGCTTCGTCGATCGCAGGGCTTGCGACCGAGGATGGTACGCCCCCCTGCCCCTTGTTTTGGGCATCGAGGATCGGTCCGCCGAGGTCTCCAGGCAGCGGCGGCCCAAGGACAGGCCCGGTATAGTCGCGCGGAAGCCCTGCCAGTCCATCGGCGGGCGGCCGATTGGAGGTTGGGTAGAGTTCCTCGCCCTGCTTGAATCTGTTGGAGTCCTGCAGAGCGTAAATCAGCGCGCCGCCGACACCGAGCGAGGCTACGAAGCCGATGGCTGCGAGCATCTTGCGCGACAGACGCGTGACACGCGGCGCCTCGGCGCGAAGCCGCATGGGTTCGACAAGCCTATCCTTCTCGTTCATGGCTGCGGCGCTCCCTTCGACGCCGGGTTCGGCGCCTTCGATCCGGCGTTGTCGCCTGGCCTGTGCCACAATCCATCGGTTCTCCCTCCGTCGAGGCGGGCTATCCTTACCGTTTGCTGCCGCTTACCGGCGCCAAGACGCAGTTCGGCAGCGCCGAAAAGGCGGTCGACTATCAGGACGTTTTGGTAGACGCGGCTGTTGGTGATTTCGGCCTCGCCATCCGGACCGATGACGAAGATCGGCGGCAGCTCGCCTTGCACGATGCCGCGCGGAAACTCCACATAAACTCTGCGGCCATCGTCAAAGGCGCTCACCGGCTTCCAAGGCGGGCTGTCGCCGGTGAGGCCATAGCGATAGTTGCGCGCTGTAACGTCCGGTATGACCGGCGTTGCGGCCACGGTCGGCAGGAGGCCCACTTTCAGCGCTGGGTAGGACCACGAAACGGCGGGCATGTAGGGCTTCGCACCGGATCGTAGCTCAAGCATATAGCTGCGCCGATCAGTGGCGATGATGAGGTTCGTTGCGATGTCGGCCCGCGAGGGTTTCACCAGGACGTGGACGCGTCGGGCAATGCCCGAACCGCTTTCGGTGTTGCCGATGATCCAGCGCGCGGTATCACCGGCGGCGATCGGACCCTCTCCCGTCAGGCTCTCGCCCGGCTCAAGCGCAATGTCCGTTATCTGGCCAGGCGCGGCGTAGACCTGATAGAGCGCTCCTTCGCTCCACGGGTAGATCTGGATGGCGTTGTAGTAGCCCTCCCGGCGCGGCTCCACGCGCGCCGCGGCGTTCGCGTTCTCGACGCGCGCGGCCGGCGTCTCGCCGATGGCGCCGCCGCGCGCGGCAGCCCAGCCGGGTGGCACGCGCAGAGGTTTCGGCCTTTGCTCTGTCGCGGCCGCCGGAGCCGGCGGCAACGGCGGAACATAGCTGTCGTAACTGATCTCCGGGGGCTTCTTCGGAGACATGGCGCAGCTTGCGAGCAGCGACGTCCCCGAGACCAGCATGGCTGATAGCAGATATTTTGAAAACATCGAGCCGGCTTCAAAACGCAAGGTCTGGCTCATTGGCTCATCTCCCGCGACCAGTTGACGGCGTTGACATAAATGCCGAGCGGATTGGCGCGAAGTCGCTCGGCGTCATTTGGCATCTGCGTTACGATCGTCAGGATCGCGGTCCAGCGCTCGGTGCCGGAAAGCTGGCCGTTTTCATACCGGCGCTCGATCCAGGCGACACGAAACGAGTTCGGCGAGGCGCGGATGACCGAGGAAATCTCCACCGCGACCTGTTGCTTGCTTATCCTGGAGAAAGGATCGTTGGCCCGAGCATAGTCGTTGAGCGCCGCAGCACCCTGATCGGTGGTCCATTCATAGGCGCGCAGCCAGTCCTGGCGCAGGATGACCGGATCAGTGGGAATGGAGCGCACCTGTTCGATGAAGCGGGCGAGATGCCAGGCGATCTGCGGATCGGTCGGCTTATAGTCGGCGATCGCGGGTGCGGTCGCCTGGACCTCGCCCAACCTGTCGACCTGCACGACCCAGGGCACGACGGTACCGCGGGCCAATTGCCAGACCAGGGAAGCGGCAAGGCCTGCCGACAGGATCAGCGATCCGAATGCCATCAGGCGCCAGTTCCGCGCCTGGACACGGGCGGAGCCGATGCGCTCGTCCCAGACCTGCGCCGCCTTCTGATAGGGTGTCTCCGGTCGAGGGGTCTTGCCGTAGTGGACGGCGGGGCGCCTAAAGATGTTCATGGATCATTCGCCTTCAGAAAGAGAAATCGAAGCGCCGCTGCCATGGCTATCGCCGGCGCGTACCGCGTGGGCGGCGGTTTGGGCGCCATGGGAGAGGCGCTGTGAGCGCTGCAAACGTCTGGCCCATTCGGGCTGTCCTTGATTGCCGAATGGCTTGCCCGTTGCGGGCTGAGGAGCCGTGGCCGACGCCCCGCCGCCTCCGATCGTTCCCAAGGTCGACGACCCGCCCGTGATTTCAGCGGCCGAACTGGCGCCGGAGGCAAAGCTGGACTGAAGCGATTGCCCCGCATTCGTTGCGGCGCGCCTCAGCGGCGAGGCAGCCGCCGCAGCACCAGCGCGCGCAAGGCCGCTGAGGCCGGAGGCGATGCCTGCAGCACCTGGCTGGCCGACCGCGGCAAGTGTGTAAGCAGCCGAGCCGCCGCCAGCGAGCGACGCCGCGCCCCGTGTTGCCGACACAGTTCCCGAGACTGCCGCTGTCCCGCCTCGCGCCGCCAGGCCGGCCGCGCCGTAGCCTGCGACCGCCATGCCGCCCGCGGCAAGGCCAGTGCCAACGGCAGCACCGGCGCCAAGCTGCGGTCCACCCGCGACGAGGCCATTGGCGATGCCGGGCCCGAAGATGCCGAGGCCAAGCAGCGACAGCGCCGCCAACACGATCGCCATGGCTTGGTCGATGGTGGGGTTCTCGCCGCCGAAGCCTTGGGTGAATTCGCCGAAGAGCGTCGATCCGATGCCGATCACCACGGCAAGCACCAGAACCTTGATGCCGGACGAAATCACGTTGCCCAGCACCCGTTCGGCCATGAATGCCGTCTTGCCGAACAGGCCGAAGGGGATAAGCACGAAGCCGGCCAGCGTCGCCAGCTTGAATTCGATCAGCGTCACGAAGAGTTGCACAGCCAGGACGAAGAAGGCGAGCAGGACGAGCGCCCAGGCAAAGAGCAGACAAGCGATCTGGATGAAGTTCTCAAAGAAGGAGACGTAGCCCATCAATCCGGAGATCGCCTCAAGCAAGGGTCGCCCCGCGTCGAGGCCGGTTTGCGCCACCTTGCCGGGGTGCAGCAGGTCCTGTGCCGAAAAGCCGGTTCCACTCGCCTTGAGACCAAGGCCGGAGAAACTCTCGAAGACAATTCGCGCCAGGCTGTTCCAGTTCGAGATCAGGTAGGCGAAGACGCCGACGAAGAGCGTCTTCTTGACGAGCCGCGCGAGGATGTCTTCATCGGCGCCCCAGCTCCAGAAAAGCGCGGCGAGCGTCACGTCGATGACGATGAGCGTAGAGGCGACAAAGGCGACCTCGCCGCCGAGCAAGCCAAAGCCCGAGTCAATGTAGCGGGTGAAGGTGGCCAGGAACTGATCGATGACACCGGTATTGCCCATCTATCGCACCTCGCGCACGGCAGCATCCGGCGACTGCGAAGCGGCCGGCTCGCTTGCCGAACTTCTCGAGGGCTTATCGAGACCAAGGAAGCGATCGCGCTGGTCCGCCCACAGTCGCGCGCATCCATCGTCACGCAGAGCAGCCTCGCCGAGAGCCTGGCAGCGGCGCAGGCCATCGCGAAGCGGATTGGGCATTGAGGCGGCCGGTGCGTGCGGGCCCTCCCCTGACAGCTTATGCCCCCTCTGGCTCATCTCGAGCGCGCTTGCAGTCACGGCGAGCGCGACGAAGACGACGGTCACGATGCGAGCGAGGGCTTTGCCGTCCATGGCGATCGCCCTCAGCGGTTGAACATCTGAACGTCGCCAGCCTGGTAGCCGGAGCCAGGGGCGAGGAACCGGCGGCGTTGCTCGCGGCCCTGGTCGACCGCGGTGGCACGTTCGGCTTCGGTGAGCGCCTGGGCGCGACCGTTGGCGGCTATCACGGCAGTCAGGTCCGCAAGCTGCTGGCCCTGGAGCGCAAGCAACTGGTTGCCTGCTTGCGCGGCCTGCAGCGCACCGGTCGCCGACTGGCTGGCGCCGACCAGGGCCGAGATCTGCGCGCGACCGGTTTCGATATTTCCAACGACGCCCGCCTGGACGCGCATGGCGTCCTGAAGGCCGCCGACTGTGTTTTGCCAGCGCGAGCGCGCGTCCGTGACGAGCTGCCTGTCGGGAGCGGAGAGCGAGACGTCGCCATATTGCTGCTGAAAGGCCTTGTCGACCTGCTGGACGTCAAAGGCGATGTTCTGTGCTTGCCCGAGAAGCTGCTGCGTTCTTTGCACGGACTGCTGCAATTGCTGCAGCGAGGACAACGGCAGGCTGGCCAGGTTGCGCGCCTGGTTGATCAGCATCTGGGCCTGATTCTGAAGCGAGGTGATCTGGTTCGTGATCTGCTGCAGCGAACGCGCGGCCGTCAGCACATTCTGCGAATAGTTCGATGGATCGAACACGATGAGGGCGTGGGCCGGTGCGATCATCATCGGCGAGATCGCGACCGGCCCGGCGAGCATCGCCGTGACCAGGAGAAGGGCGCGCGGAGGGCTTTGACGGACAGTCATGGCTGTGGATCCTTTCCAGGTTCGGGAACAGTGGGATTGGGGATGAGGTCGGCGGCCCAGCCGATGCCGCGGGCGCGCAGCCAGGCCGCCAGGAAGCCGTCGCGGCCGTGCTCGGCGAGGATGGTGCCTATCAGGGCCTGATCGCTCTTCGAGGACGCGGCGCAAAGTGCCAGCCCGACCTCAGACAGGCCGAGCTCGAAGAGCCGGTTGCCGCGGCGGGACTGGCAGTAATAATCGCGCTTGGGTGTCGCCCGCGCCAGGATCTCGATCTGGCGGTCGTTCAGGCCGAAGCGGCGATAGATGGCGGTAATCTGCGGCTCGATCGCGCGCTCATTTGGCAACAGAAGCCGGGTTGGGCAGCTTTCGATAATCGCCGGAGCGATCGTCGAATTGTCGATGTCGGAGAGTGACTGGGTGGCAAAGACGACGCTGGCGTTCTTCTTGCGCAGCGTCTTCAGCCACTCACGCAACTGGCCTGTGAATGCGTCATCGTCCAGCGCAAGCCAGCCTTCGTCGATGATGAGCAGCGTTGGGCGGCCATCGAGCCGGTCGCCGATGCGATGAAACAGATAGGACAGAACGGCCGGCGCGGCCGGTGTGCCCACCAGACCCTCGATTTCGAACGACAGCACGGATGCATGGCCGAGATGCTCGGCCTCGGCGTCGAGCAATCGGCCGTGAGCGCCGCCGACGCAGTAGGGACGAAGCGCCTGCTTCAGGTCATTGGCCTGCAAAAGCACGCTGAGCCCGGTGATGGTGCGCTCCTCGACGGGAGCCGAGGCGAGCGATGTCAGCGCCGCCCATATATGCTCCTTGGCGTCGGGCGTGATCCGGATCCCCTCGCGCGTCAGGATTGCAACGATCCAGTCAGCCGCCCAGGCGCGCTCGTAGGTATTATCGATGCGCGCGAGCGGCTGCAGCGAAATGCAGGCCTGCATGCCTTCGGTGATGTGACCGCCGAGATCATGCCAGTCGCCGCCCATGGCGAGCGTCGCGGCGCGGATCGACCCGCCGAAGTCGAAGGCGAAGATCTGAGCATCGCGGTAGCGGCAAAACTGCAGCGCCATCAGCGCCAGCAGCACGGATTTGCCAGCGCCGGTCGGGCCGACGACCAGCGTGTGGCCGACATCGCCGACATGCAGAACCAGCCGGAACGGGGTCGAGCCTTCGGTCTTGCCGTAAAGCAAGGGAGGACTGACCAGATGCTCGTCCCGTTCCGGCCCCGCCCACACGGCAGACAGCGGTATCATGTGGGCGAGATTGAGCGTTGAGATCGGAGGCTGGCGGACATTGGCATAGGCGTGCCCGGGCAAGGAGCCGAGCCAGGCGTCGACGGCGTTGACGGTTTCGGCAATCGCGGTGAAATCGCGACCCTGGATGACCTTTTCGACGAGCCGCAATTTCTCGTCTGCCACGCGCGGGTCGGGGTCCCAGACCGCGACGGTGGCGGTGACATAAGCCATGCCCGCCATGTCGGAACCGAGCTCCTGCAGCGCCGTGTCGGCGTCGGCCGCCTTGTTGGCGGCGTCGGTGTCGAGAAGCGCTGACGCCTCATTGGTCATCACCTCCTTCAGGATCGACACGATGCTCTTGCGCTTGGCGAACCATTGCCGCCGTATCCTGGTCAGCAGGCGGACAGCGTCGACCTTGTCGAGCAGGATCGCTCGGGTCGACCAACGGTAGGGGAAGGCCAGCCGATTGAGGTCATCAAGAAGGCCGGGGGTTGTGGCGGTCGGGAAGCCGACAATCGTCAGCACACGAAGATGCTTGTCGCCAAGCCGCGGCTCGAGGCCGCCGGCCAGCGGCTCGTCGGCCAGCAGCGCGTCGAGATAGATCGGCGTCTCGGGGATATGCATGCGATGGCGTTTGGTCGAGATCGTCGAATGCAGGTAGGTCAGCGTTTCGCCGTCATCGAGCCATTGGCATTCCGGCATGAATCCGTCCAGCAGCGCCAGCACGCGATCTGTTCGGTCGACAAAGGCGCGCACGAACTCGCCCGGGTCGGCGCTCGACTGATCGCGGCCCTCATAGAGCCAACCCTCGGCGCGCGTGGCATCATCGGGCGGCGGCAGGAAGACGAATGTGAGAAAGTAGCTCGATACGAAGTGAACCCCTTCCTCATCGAAGTCGGCCTTGCGCTCGGCATCCAGCAGGCCGGAGGCCGCATCGGGAAACTGGCTCTCGGGATAGGAAGCCGCTTCGTGCCGCTGCGCTTCGACGAAGATGCTCCAGCCGGAGCCTAGACGGCGAAAGGCATTGTTGATGCGCGAGGCGACCGCGACAAGCTCCGCCGCGACTGCGGAGTCGAGATCTGGCCCGCGAAACCGCGCGGTGCGCTGGAAACTGCCGTCCTTGTTGAGCACGACACCCGGCGCGACCAGTGCCGCCCAAGGCAGATAATCGGCAAGGCGAGCGGCGGTCCTACGGTATTCGGCAAGGCTCATCATGGCTGCGCCTCAAACCGACAGCTGCGCCGGCAGCCGCAGGTGCCGGCGTCCAACCTCGAAGAAGAGTGGATCGCGCCTCGCAGCCCACACCGCCGTGAGATGCCCGATTGCCCAGATGAGGAGCCCGACGACCCACAGCCGCAGCCCAAGGCCAACAGCGCCAGCCAGCGTGCCGTTCAGGATTGCGATTGCCCGCGGCGCGCCTCCGAGCAGGATCTGCTCGGTCAGGGCCCGGTGGACAGGCACCGTCCAGCCCGGCACCGCGTCGAGCTGTTCGAAAGCGGTTGCCATCAGATCAACGCTCCACCGCCGAAGGAGAAGAACGACAGGAAGAAACTCGAAGCTGCAAAGGCGATCGAAAGGCCAAAGACGATCTGGATCAGCCGGCGGAAACCGCCCGAACTGTCGCCGAAGGCCAGCGTCAGGCCGGTAACGATGGTGATGATGACGGCGATGATCTTGGAGACCGGCCCCTCGACCGACTGCAGGATCTTTTCGAGTGGCTGCTCCCATGGCATTGAGGAACCCGACGCATGGGCGGCCGAGGCGACGATGACGTTGGAGGCAATGGCGACGCCGGCCATGGCCAGGCTGCCGTGGCAGCGCGAAAGCAGGCGGATCATGAGGTTTCTCCAGAGTTGATCAGTGTGGCTTCAGCAATGCGGTAATCGCCGTCGGGACCAAGACCCTCGACCCGGACGAGCTCGGTAAGCCGTCGCGCGGCACCACGTCCCGCGAGCACCGCGACGAGGCTGATGGTGTCGGCGATCAGCGCACGCGGGACCGTGACGACGGCCTCCTGGATCAGCTGCTCAAGCCGGCGCAGGGCGCCAATACCGGTGCCGGCATGAAGCGTGCCGATGCCACCGGGATGTCCGGTTCCCCATGCTTTCAACAGGTCCAGGGCTTCGGCGCCGCGTACCTCGCCGATCGGAATGCGATCGGGCCGCAAGCGCAGGGACGAACGAACCAGGTCGGATAGCGTGGCGACGCCATCCTTGGTGCGCATCGCGACCAGGTTGGGCGCCGCGCACTGCAGTTCGCGGGTGTCCTCGATGATGACGACCCGATCCATCCCTTTCGCCACTTCGGCAAGCAGCGCGTTGGTGAGCGTCGTCTTGCCTGTCGAGGTGCCGCCGGCGACCAGGATGTTCGCGCGCCCGGCAACCGCGGCGCGCAAGATCGCGGCGTGGCCAGCCGACATTATGCCTGCGGCGACATAGTCATCGAGCGTGAACACGGCGACCGCGGGCTTGCGGATCGCGAAGGCCGCCGCGGCCACGACGGGCGGCAACAGGCCTTCGAAACGCTCCCCGGTTTGCGGGAGCTCGGCCGAAACGCGCGGGGAACGGGAATGGACCTCGGCGCCGACATGATGAGCGACCAGCCGCACGATGCGCTCGCCCGCCGCAGGCGCCAGCATTTCTCCCGTATCGGCCAAGCCTTCCGACAGCCGATCGACCCAGATCCGGCCATCCGGGTTCAGCATAACCTCAACGATCGCGGGATCGTCGAGGAAGCGGGCAATGGCCGGTCCAAGCGCGGTGCGCAGCATTCGCGAGCTGCGCGCGCGTCCCTCGGTATTGTCGTTCGATATGACCATGCTGGCCCCGTTTTGCCCCGGGAACATTTCGAACAGTTCCCGGTCGGGACGATCAAAAGAGCCTCGGCGCAGTCCGATTCAACGGGTTTCAGCTGCCGTCGTAGTGTAGCGAGCAAAGACCGGCCAACGGCGGTGCCGAAGGCGGTGACACTCTTCGGCGAGCCATTGCGGCTTTCTCAGCAGAATACGTCGTGTGAACTATCGCAATATAATGTACATGTTTATTGACATGCGATTCACGCCGGGTTTATGTGATTTCCATCGGTGGCCTGCCGGCACAGGGATCGTCCTTTTCACGGCGTGGAGGATCGACATGAGGAACGGTATGCAGGGCGCGATTTCTCGGCGCATAGCCAGTTTCCCGAGGCGCGTCGCAACGCAACGGCCACCGCCGCTATCCGCCTCGGCAAAGACGGGTGGCACGTGAGCATGTTCGACATCTGGCTCGGCATTCTGCAAGGGCTGGGTATCACCGCGCAGGTGACGGCTTACGCCCTGGTCTTTGCAGTTCCCTTCGCGCTCGTCTTCGGCGTCGCGCAGTTTCTTGCCACCGGTCTGACGCGCCTTCTGGTTACCGCCGTGATCGAATTCTGGCGCAGCTCCGCGGTGGTCGTCCTGCTGTTCGTCTTTTATTACGTGTTGCCGGTGCTAGGGATCACTCTCTCGGCGCTCACCGTCAGTGCATTGGTGCTCGGTCTCAACATCGGCGGCTATGCCAGCCAGGCTGTACGCGCCGGGCTGCAGTCTCTTCCCGCCGGCCAACGCGAGGCCGGCATGGCGCTCGGCCTCTCGCGCCCGGCGATCCTGCTTCTGATCGAGCTGCCGCAGGCGCTAGTCGCCATGAGCCCCACCTTCGTCAACAACCTTATCCAGCTCGTCAAAGCGACTTCGCTTGTCTCGCTGGTCACACTGACGGACATGACCTTCCGCGCCAAGGAGATCGCGCAGACCGAGTACGACCCAGTCGCGATCTATTCGGCGCTGCTGCTGGCCTTCTTCGTCGTCTGTTATCCGATCGCGCTCGCCGGCCGATGGCTGGAGGCGCGGGTCCACCCTGAAAAAGGAACGGCTCGTGGGATTTGACCTTCATTTCGCACTGTCGACTTTTCCCACCATCATCGGCGCGATTGGAGCTACCTTGCTCGCGACAGTCTTGAGCTGCCTAGGCGCCTCAACGCTTGGCTTCACTTTAGAAATGATCCGCCGCGGGGGCGGAGCGCCTGGTCTGGCCGTCCGCTTCCTGATCGATTTCATCCGCTCGACGCCGGTACTGGCCTGGCTCTACTTCCTCTATTTCGTCATGCCCTTCTACGGGATCAGGCTTGGAGCCATGACGGTGGGCATACTGGGGCTGAGCCTCTACTACAGCGGTTATCTTGCGGAGGTGTTCAAAGCGGGCATCGACGCGATCCCGAAGGGCCAGCAGGAAGCAGCCCGGGCATTGTCGCTAACCCGGCGAGATACGATTGTTTTCGTCATCGCGCCCCAGATGTTGCGCAACATCGCCGCACCGCTCGGCAACTATCTGGTATCGATCCTCAAGGCGACGCCCTATCTCGCCGTCCTGGCTGTCCCCGAAATGCTTGGACGCGCCTTCGATATCGCTTCCGAGACCTATCGGTACGCGGAGCCGCTCACCGTCGCCGGCATCCTGTTCCTCGCGCTTGCACTGATCGTTGCTTACGGCGTGAAGCGCATCGAGCAGCGCCTGCTTGCAGCTGGACGGCGCTGATGCTGGCGCAAGCTCCACACCCAGCCCGTGAAACCCTCCCCCTTGTGCGGATCGTCGGCCTCAACAAATGGTTCGGCGCCTTGCAGGTTTTGAAAGACATCGATCTTACGGTACGAGCTGGCTCGCGCGTCGTCGTCTGCGGGCCGTCCGGCTCGGGCAAATCGACCTTGATCCGCTGCATCAACGGTCTTGAGCGCTTCCAAAAGGGAACGATCCAGCTTGAAGGGACAGCGCTGGGAAGAAATGCTCGCGATACGGCGACGGCGCGACGGCAAACAGGCATGGTGTTCCAGAGCTTCAACCTCTTTCCGCACCTGACGGTGCTCGCCAACTGCACGCTGGCGCTGCGCCGGGTTCTGCTGAAGCCGGCGAGCGAGGCCGAAGAGATCGCCATGCGTCACCTGACGACGGTGCGCATCCCCGAAAAGGCGCACGCCTACCCGGCCCAGCTCTCGGGCGGCCAACAACAAAGGGTAGCGATCGCGCGCGCGCTTTGCCTCAATCCTCGCATCATGCTGTTCGACGAGCCGACCTCGGCGCTGGACCCGGAAATGATCAAGGAAGTGCTCGATGTCATGGTCGCGCTCGCGGGAAGCGGCGTGACCATGATTTGCGTGACGCATGAAATGGGCTTTGCACGCGAAGTCGCGGACGAGATCGTTTTCATGGATGAAGGCCGCATTGTGCAGCATGCCTCTTCCAAGGACTTTTTCTCAAGGGCAGCTCACCCACGCGCCCAGCTTTTCCTGGATAACATCCTGAACCATTGATGCCCGATGCCCTTGAGCCAGTGTGCCGGCACGGGCGCCCACGCGCGCCAACATGGCGACAGGCGCATGCGAGCAGATTACCACTCCGGCGCGAACGCGTAGCCAGCTGAGCGGACGGTGCGTATGACTTCGCTTCCCACGGATGCCCGGAGCCGTTTGCGCAGCCTGGCTATATGGACGTCGACGCCCCGCACATCAGTGGCGGCGGCATGTTCAGGCCATGCTGCCACGACCAATTCCTCGCGGCTGAAGACCTTGCCTGGCCTTGCCAAAAGGCTGCGCAAAAGCTTGAACTCGATCGGAGGCATGACAATCTCCTTTTGCTTGAAGAATGTCCTGTAGGTCTTTGGTTCCAGGCGGAAATCGCCTTGCACCAGATCCCCCGCTTCCGTTTCGCGCGATGAGTTCGCAAGGCCCGCTTTGCCATGCAGCCAGTTCAGAAGCTGTTCAGGCGCAAAGGGTCGCGAAAATATCTCGTCGACACCAGCCTTGATCAAATCCAGATGCAGCTTGCCAGAACGCGGCGCAACCAAGCCTGCGAGAGGCGTTGCTCTTGTCGATTCGGACGACTTCAGCTCCACGCACTGCTTGGCGATTGCGCGGTCGCCTGGATGACAATCCAGGATGACGGCAAGCGGCACCGCGGCCTTGATGGCGCGCGCGATCTGCCTGTCTGCGGTGATCAGGCGGGTTTCGAAGCCTGCAACTGTAAGGATGTGCCCGAAAACGAGGAAAAAGTCCGGGTCCTTCGAAGAGATCAGGACCAGCGGCTTCATTGAGTCCACCAACCGAGTTTGACGCATCATAGGGCTGACTACCGCGCTATTGGGCCCAATGACAATATCCCTGCAGTTCTTGTGACTCGCTCACATTCTTAGGTCGCGGCTAAGTCCTCATTCGGAAGGCATTCAGCGTGAGAGGCAGCTTTGCGCCCCAAATCAGCCGTAGAGGTCGGCTCCGCAGCTTGCTAAAACCGGACCTTTACGGCGAATACGCTGAGATCGCGGTTTCGCCAAAATGGCGATCAGCCGTCCCGCTGAAGAAACCATCGCCTACGCCTACGGATCGCCAGCTTGGCGTGACCGAGAATCGGCGTTCCAAAGGCGGGAAAAGCTTAGTCAACGCACTTTAACATAAGCTTCCTCGCCTCCCTCTCAAGCCGGGCGTGATTGTTGCCGTGCTGCCGCATGAGCATTCTCGCTTCAGGCATTGTGAGATGGAATTTTCTGGCGAAGTGGGCGACTTCGCATGCGTCTTCCATCAGCTCTGGTTCACCGCGCTCTGAACAGTGTTCGCCCTGATGCATGGCTTTTTCCTCCTGATCAAAAGGAACAGCGGCGCCGATCGAATGTTCCGGGTCGCTTATTCAGCAACCGCTAACGGTGCGTCCACGCTCTGGCCGTCGTTTGGAGCAGGCCGCCAAGGCTCCCGTGAGCCGCCTTTCAACCTCGCTCACCTCCAACGGCCCCCGCGTGAAGCCCCGAAAACAAAGGCACTGCGCTTGCCCTTCGCCAGACTTCACCGTTTCCTCTGAGAGCGACGGGGGATCTCTATTATTTCCCGACGGGCTGGGCCCTGGACAAGCCCAGCATTGGTTTTGGCCGTCAAACCGGAAAAAGCTTCCATCTTGCACGGCACGCATCTGGTTTCAGGTCGTTACGGGCATTGCGTGGCGCTTAATGCATGTCGCCCAGAAGTGTGCGCGGTTCTGGGACAACGACATGCAGCAAAACAAAGACTTAAAGCGCGTCGCCTGAACCCGGTTCAGCGCGACGCGCTTTAAGCGATTTGAACTTCACGCCATCTTCCAGGCAGATGATGAAATTGGGGTTCCATAGACCCTCTTGCCGGCAGAAAACCGCTACTAAACATCGGCACAGCCCGTCTGAATTCCTACGTCAACGACTCAGCAAACTGGTAGGATCTTTCGTCCGCAAGCTAAGTACGTGCCGGAAATCAGAAAAATCATTAGCGTCGAATCGAGAATATCGTGGCCGACGAGCATGCCCGCCAAGCCCCCGACAAGATATATTATGACTGTAAGCACAATCATGGTTGCCCCGAACCGCTCTGTGGGCTCGACGCTGAGGCCGAGAACCCTGACAGCGTTCACTAACGCAACTGCAAAAATTGCGGCCAATGCAAGCGCGCCTGCAAGTCCTGCCTGTACCGACGCCGTGAGAAAACCGTTATGAAAGTGGCTGAGACCGTTAATACCAAAGCGGTCTTTGAAACCCTGCTCTGAAATCGCCCGGCTGGCGGACATCCCATGGCCGAAGAATGGCGCTTGGCGAAACGCATCGTATCCAACTTCCCACAGGCCGACCCGCAAGCCTAGTGGAGTGGAATAATCGCCTTTGGTTGTCAGGGAATGCCAGTTATCGAGCAGGACCTGCGTGCGGTCAGCGAGGATCGGAAATGTGGTCGCTACGGTGAGCAGCACGCAAGCGCCGGTTACTGCCAACAGACGACTCATATCCGATCGCGTTAGCCTTTTGCGATTGATGACAAGCACGGCAGCAACGGCGATCGGCAATGCGACCCAGACCATGCGCGAGCCTGAATAGACCGTCGCTATCGCGCCCGCGAGCGCGGCCGCGATTAGGGGCTTCCAAGCCTGTTCTATCCCAGACAGTGCCCCTGCGAGACATATCATAACTGCAAGGGACGTGACCGTCGCAAAAACGATCGGATTTCCGGCCCCGCCTTCGGCTCGAAGCATCCCGACCCAGTGATATTGGATCAACGCCAACGCCAGGGCTCCAAAGCATGCTGCGGCGCTTGAAAGTACGGCGAGCTGTGCCAGATCCGCCTTGTCGGTAATACTCCAGGTGGAATAGGAAACCGGGAACAACAGCAAGGTGATCAGCGGCAGGAAATGCGTGATGTCAGCTCGCAGTGTGCCGTTGACCACCGAGGCCCCGATCTGCGCAGCGCAATAGGCATAGATAGCGATTGACATCGCAAGCATCGGCCGGTCGATGTTGAGGCGGCGCCGCCCCATGGCGAGCAGCACCAGGGACCAGAGCGCGCCACCATGAAACACGAAGCTCACCACCGACCCGAGTACCGGAGGCGAAAAGAAGCAGGCGACCGAGAAGTACCGGTTCACTTGTTCAGCCATCAGATGGCGTCGAGAAGGCGTCGATAGGCCCGTTGCCTTTGCTGCCGGCCCAGGCGCAGATCTTTCCATCGATCCATCCCTTTGTCCTTTGTCCGCAACGGCATAGCTGGCCGCTCTCCTTCCTGACTGGTCGGGATCCCAGCGCCTGTTCAAGCCGCAACCGCCGCTGAGGCGCCCCCTGTCGCTTCCCGCCAAGACTGGAACATCAGGACGTCCCAAAGCAGATACTGATTGTTGCGTTGGCCGGAGAGGTGTTCGGACCAAGCTCGCCGTATCGTCATTGAGTGGAAGAAACCATCTTCCCGCAGCCGGCGCTCATCCAGCAGTGCCTCCGCCCAATCGCGCAGCGCGCCACGCAGCCAGGCATCGATAGGCACACCGAAGCCCATCTTGGGGCGTTCGACGAGCGCTTGTGGAACATGCCGATGAAGTAATTGTCTGAGCGGCCACTTTGTCTTGCCCTCGGCCCGCAGAATGGATAGCGGCAGCGAAAGCGCGAAGGCTACGAGGCGGTGATCGAGCAGCGGTACGCGAGTCTCGAGACCGACCGCCATTGCCGCACGATCGACCTTAACCAGGATGTCGTCTGGCAGATAGCTCATCAGGTCGATATACATCATGCGCTGGACGTTGCCCGGGAGGGCCGGAAGCGGTTCAAGTCCTGTCAGCATGGTGGGGGGCTCAACCGCATCCCTTACGACCTCATCCGGCTCCCAATGCGAGCATAGACGTCGATAGACATCGCCGGCGTTTCGCAGGCTAAGAACGGATGCAGCTTTATGAATTTTGTCGCCGATGCGTTCGCGGCGAAGATGCCGGGGCAAATACGGCATGATAGCAGCCGCAAAATTGTCGTAGAAGCCGGGCGAAGGGACTGTTGCCAGGCTTGCCGAGGCACGGCGGAGGCCCTTCGGAATGAGCGAGAGCTTGTTCCAGAACGCGTCAGCGAAGGTGTATCGCGAGTAGCCCGAGAAAAGCTCGTCTCCACCATCGCCCGACAGCGCAACGGTGACACTGCCGCGCGCGAGTTTCGAAACCAGGAAGGTGGGGATTTGTGAGGAATCGGAGAACGGCTCGCAATAAATGCGGGGCAATTGCGGAACAACATTGAGCGCATCCTGGTCGCTCAGATAAAGTTCAGTGTGGTCAGTTCCCAGATGGCAGGCCACCTGTTTAGCGTGATGCGCCTCATTGAAGCCTGCTTCGCTGAAGCCGATCGTGAACGTCTTCACAGGGCGGGAACTTAGCGATTGCATGACTGCCACAATCGCCGAGGAGTCGATGCCGCCCGACAGGAAGGCGCCGAGCGGCACGTCAGCGATCATCTGTCCCTCGAGCGCGCACCGCAGATGGCGCTCGACTTCATCGACGGCCTCTTCCCTGCTTCCTTGGAAAGGCTCGCGCCTGCCTTGCTCGGCGATTTCTCTGGCGCTCCAGTAGCTCTGGGCGCTTGGCTGGCTAGCTGCATGGGAAAGGACAATAAATTGACCTGGCCTTAGTTTGCGGATGCCCTGATAAATGCTGTAGGGCGCCGGGATGTAATTGTGGCGCATCAACAACGCCAACGCCTCGCGGTCGATCTCGCCACGCCAGGCCGGAAGCGACTGAAAGGCCTTGGGCTCGGAGGCAAACGCGAAGGCTTTCCCGATGCGACCGTAATACAAGGGCTTTTCCCCTAAGCGGTCGCGCCCGAGAGCGAGTGTCCTCTCTCGCCGGTCCCACAGGCCGAACGCAAACATGCCGACCGCCGATTGGAGCGCCCGCAGTAGCCCCATCGCCTCGACAGCGGCCAGGAAAACTTCCGTGTCGGAGTGTCCATGCCAGGAGAACGCGCCAATGTCTCGGTCAAGAGCCGTCCGCATCTCACGGTGATTGTAAATTTCGCCATTGAACACGATTACGTAGCGGCCGCTGTGCGAAATCATCGGCTGGGCGCCGGCCGACGACAGGTCAATTATCGCCAATCGGCGCTGGCTAAGTGCGATACCGGCTTCGGCATCAGTCCAGACGCCTTCCCCGTCCGGTCCACGGTGACGGATCGTGTCGGCCATGCGGCGCACGCTCGCAGCCCCGCTGCTTGTGGCGGCTATTCCGCCCATGATGCCGACAATTCCGCACATCCCGCGTGAACTCTCCCTTACGGTTGGCTCGTCCTTGCTTCGCCTGTCGCAGAATCAGAGTTAGAAAGGCCGACATCGTTTCGTTCGAAACACCATTCACCGCAGCCGGTGCCGAAAAGGCCAAGTCCCGGATTGAGGTTGAAACGCTTTCCAGTCCGAAACCCGAGCTTCTCGACGAATGCCTCCAACTCTCTAGTCGAGGTTGACTGATACGGGTAGCCGCCCAGCCAATCATCAACATCGGCCAGGAACTCCATGCCCCGGCGCGCTCGATAGTTCTTCATGAATGAAATGGCGTCCCTGTGACGAAGTGCTCTTGCCGACAAGTAAGCTGACACAAAGAGCGCCTTCACCGGCGGCCGTAGCCAGCGATAAGAGGAATAGAGCCTTTTCTCGACAGTCCACAATCCGCACAGAGGCGTCTTGAGGTAGATGGCAATGGCATATCTTCCGCCTTTCCCGACGAGACCGCCCGCATTTCGGATCGCCGTCCACATGTCTCCCGTGTGGTGTAGGACGCCCCATGAGTAGACGATGTCGAATGTCCCGGATGGCAGCGATGCCCTGTCAAGCACATCGCCGTGGCCTACACTCCACTTGGCATTCGAGGCGAATCTGGAAAGCACCGCTCTGGTGGTTGCGATACAGCTAAGGTCATAATCGAACGCCGTGACGCTGGCCGCCCCGAGCCGGAGAGCGGCCGCAGAATGCAGGCCAGATCCACAGCCTATATCCAGAAACGTTTTGCCGGTAACGTTACCGACGAGCCGATGGAGATCCGCGCACGCTTGGCTCAGATGCTCTTCCTCGAAACCCTCTGCAAGTCCGGACCAGTTGCGACCGAAATCATAGCGCGCATTCATGGACTGTCGTTCATTTGCTGTCCGCCGAAGCTGTCGATCATACCCGATAGTATTCGCGATACCATTTTACGAAGCTTGGAATTCCGATCTCAATCGGGATGCGCGGCCTGAAGCTGGTCACCTCTTCGAGCGTACTGACGTCGGCAAAACTCGCGGGAACGTCGCCCGGCTGGAGCGGCATCAGGTTGCGTTCGGCCTTGCGCCCGAGGGCGTCTTCCAGGACTTCAATCAACCGGGTCAACTGAACGGGTGAACCGCCGCCGATGTTATGTATCCTGTACGGCGCATTGCTGGTCGCGGGATCGGGGGAGTCACTCGACCAGCCAGGATCGGCTGTGGCGGGTCGTCCTATGACGCGGACAATACCTTCAACGATGTCATCAATATAAGTGAAAGCCCGCTGCATGTTGCCATGGTTGAAGACGTCGATCGGCTGGCCGGCGAGGATGGCCTTGGTGAAGATGAACAAGGCCATGTCGGGCCGGCCCCACGGACCGTAGACGGTGAAGAAGCGCAACCCCGTGGTCGGCAGCCCGAACAGATGGCTGTAGGTGTGGGCCATCAGCTCGTTCGCCTTCTTGCTGGCGGCATAGAGGCTCAAGGGATGGTCGGCGGAATCATGCACCGAGAACGGCATGCGCGTGCTGCCGCCATAGATCGAGCTCGACGATGCATAGACGAGATGACCGACAGAGGCCTGACGGCAGCCCTCCAGGATGTTAAGGAAACCGTTGAGATTGCTTTCCGCATAGGAGTGCGGATTGATCAGCGAATAGCGGACGCCCGCCTGCGCGGCGAGATTGACGACGATCTCCGGCGCGGCGGAAGCAAAAACCGCCGAGACGCCATCGCGGTCGGCGAGGTCGACATGCTCGAAGCGAAAGTTCGCGAACCCTTTCAGCCGGTCGAGCCGCGCCTGCTTAAGGGCAACGTCGTAATACTCGTTCATGGAATCGAGGCCGACAACCTGCCGGCCTTCGGCAAGCAGCCTGTGGCAGAGGTGAAAACCTATGAAGCCGGCTGAGCCGGTGATCAGGATCGGTCTGGTCGATGCTGTCACAACGTATTCCTGGCGTTCATCTCGGGGCCGAGTCTCAAAGGCTCCAATATCTTATGCGGTCGGGAATTTCATTGGGCTTGATAGCAGACTTGACGTCGAACAGCGTTCCTCCTGGCCGGATCATCTGAAAAATGTGGGACTTCTCTCCTTGCAGATAATGCCTGTGCGGCACAGCCAGAACAAGCGCCTGCAAATCGTTCATCTTTTCAAGAGGCATGATTGTTTCGCCATGATCACGTCTTGCGATTTCGGCATCGGCAAGCGGGTCATGGACCTTTGGAACAATTCCGAACTGTCTCAGCTCCTTAATCAGATCAAAAACGCGGCTGTTGCGCAGATCGGGCACGTCCTCCTTGAATGTCAACCCGAGAATGCCGACGGAAGCTCCTTTTACGGGCACGTCCGAACGGATCAGCTGCTTGACGATCTGCTGAGCCACGAATGCTCCCATGCCGTCATTGATGCGTCGGCCGGCAAGTATGATCTGCGGATGATAGCCTTCAGCTTCTGCCTTGGCCGTCAGATAGTATGGATCGACGCTGATGCAATGGCCGCCCACAAAGCCCGGTCTGAAGGGAAGAAAGTTCCATTTCGTCGATGCGGCATCAAGAACATCCTGCGTCCGGATATCAAGCCGCTCGAAGATCATCGCCAACTCATTCATTAGCGCGATGTTAAGGTCGCGCTGCGTGTTTTCGATAACCTTCGCCGCTTCGGCAACCTTGATCGACGGCGCCCGATAGATGCCTGCATCGATGATACGGCCATAGACGTTTGCCACACGCTCGAGCGTCTCGCTGTTCTCGCCTGATACGACCTTGACGATGCATTGCAGCGAATGCTCACGGTCACCGGGATTGGCCCGCTCGGGCGAATAGCCAAGGGCAAAGTCGGCAGGATGCCGCAGGCCAGAAATCTGTTCGATGATTGGACCGCAGAAGTCTTCAGTCACCCCTGGATAGACCGTCGATTCGAAAACGACAACGGCGCCTTTGCCTATCACTTCTCCCACAAGTTCAGACGCCAGCTTCAGGGGAGCGAGATCCGGCGCACGGTTGACGTCGATGGGGGTCGGCACTGCGACGATGAAGAAAGTCACGCCTTTCAGGGCCGCCCGATCGGTCGTAAGCTCGATAGAGGATTGCATGAGAGCCGAGGGCTCGACCTCTCCCGTGCGATCAATGCCGTCGCGCAGCTCGTTGATGCGCCGCTCGCTGATGTCAAATGCGATCGTTCCGGGGAAAACCTTTCCGAACGCGACGGCCACTGGCAAGCCGACATATCCCAGGCCGATGACAGCAATCCGTTCCGACATCCGCGTTTTTCCCAGGTCACTTACGAGTCGAGGGGTTCTATGGCAGGCAACGGGTCAATTCAACGATGTCCTGTTCTGGACGCCAAAGTCTCCACTCAAAACTAGTTTCGCCTGCTCAGGCCATCGATCTTGTGGAAAACCTGGGTCAGGCTTTCGGGTTGAGGCCTCTAAAAGTTAAAAGAGACCGCCTGAAGCAGCCGGCTCAAGATAAAATCGGGCGAATGAAACGCATTGTCGTCATCGTGAGTGAGCCAAAATCCCTGGCAACGACCAGAGGGCATCTTTTGCTCGCGCTACGATCTGCAGGATATGAAGTTCACGCCGCAGCGCCAGTTGATGCAAGCACGGTTCGGTGGCTGACCGAAAACGGCATCCGTTTCCAGCCAATGCCAATGGAGCGTGCCGCAATAGCGCCGTTTGGCGACGTGAGGTTGGCGTTTCGCCTTTACAGGATGATGCAGGAACTGAAGCCGCAGGTGGTCTTGGCCTGTGCCATCAAGCCGATTGTCTATGGCATACCTGCGGCGCTGATGGCGGGGGTATCGCGCCGACACGCGCTTGTAACCGGTCTTGGCTATGCTTTCACCGATCGGCACAAGTCGATGCGCTGGAGGATCGTGAATCTGGTGGCGCGATGCCTCTATGCTCTCAGCCTGCGTTGTGCGACCACGGCGACCTTTCAGAACCAGGACGATCGCGAAGACTTTCGTCGCCTTGGATTGCTCGGGCGCACGCCTGCCAATGTCGTCGACGGTTCGGGCGTGGATCTCGATCGGTTCAAGGTGGCTCGATTGCCGGCCGAACCGCGATTTCTCATGGTCGCCCGTCTGCTGCGCGACAAAGGCCTGGCGGAATATCTGGGCGCGGCGAAACTGGTGAGAGCGGCTCGCCCGGAAGCTCAATTTGACCTCGTCGGCGACAAGGACCCTAATCCTGCGGGATTTCCGCTATCGGAAGTCGAGGCCGCGGTCGGGGACGGCACAGTCCACTACCGCGGGCCCGTCGCTGATGTTCGTGAGGCGATCGCTCAATCACGCATCTTCGTACTCCCATCCTATCGCGAGGGCACGTCACGCTCGGTTTTGGAAGCGATGGCAATGGGACGCCCAGTCATCACGACCGATGCGCCCGGCTGCCGGGCCCCCATCGTCCCTGGAGTGAATGGACTGCTGGTGCCGGTCGGTGCAACGGCGTCTTTGGCGGACGCCATGATCCGGCTAATCGACAACGTCGAAGAGACCAACGCCATGGCCGCCAACAGTCGCGCAATCGCCGAACAGCGCTATGATGTTCACAAGGTTACCGATGATATGATGGAAATTATCGAAACCGAACTCCGCTCAAAATGATAGCTGCAGAAAACTCAACATCGGGCCGATACGAATTCGGAGCGAATTGGGCTTCGTTCGTGGAAAAACACTATTCGAGCGAGCGCCGTTCAGTGGCTGCTAGCAAACTGCTTTCCTTCCTCGGCAGGGAAAGCCTTGAGGGTATGGATTTCCTCGACATCGGCAGCGGCAGCGGATTGCACTCGCTTGCCGCCTTTGATGCGAAGGCGGAGCGGGTCCATTCCTTTGATTTCGACCCGCTGTCGGTCAAGACAACGGGAAAATTGCGACAGCTGGCGGGTGCGCCTTTGAACTGGACCGTCGAGCGCGGTGACGTGCTCGATTTTGATTATCTGGAGAAGCTAGGCACGTGGAGCCTCGTCTATTCCTGGGGTGTGCTTCATCATACCGGCGCCATGTGGCAGGCGATCGAGAATGCGGCTGGCAGGGTGGCGCCCGGCGGTCTCCTCTTCATCGCCCTCTACTCGTCGAACGTCGTCAAGCCTTCCGCGCAATTCTGGCTCGATGTCAAACGTCGCTACAATGCCGCCGATGCCCGTCACCGGCGGCTGATGGAGTGCTGGTATATCTGGCGCTTCGGGCTTGGTCGCAACCCGCTGCGATGGCCGCTGCTCCTGAAGCAGATTTACGACAAGAAAAAAGGCCGCGGCATGAGTTATATGACAGACGTGCGCGACTGGCTCGGCGGTTGGCCAATGGAATTTGCCGATGACCAGGCGGTCGTCAGTTACCTCAAGGACAGGTTCGAACTGGTCAGGATGTCCACTGGCGAGGCGTGCACAGAGTTCCTTTTCCGCGAACGGGGTAGCCCGCCGGCCGCGAGGAACTAGAGCAGTTCGCTTTGAGCCCTCCGTCCACCGGATCTGGTCCAGACATGCGGTCGGCCATCTTCAAGGGTTACGATTTCGTCGCAATTCTCGACGGTAGTGAGGCGATGGGCGATAATCAACACGGTAAGGCCGTCAGGCAGTTCCCTGATCGCTTCCATGACCACCGCTTCTGTTTCAATGTCCAATGCACTCGTGGCTTCGTCGAAGACGAGCACCGACGCCTGCTTGTACAACGCACGCGCGATGCCGATGCGCTGCCGCTGACCACCTGACAGTCGCACCCCGCGCTCGCCCACTCGTGTCTCAAAGCCGTGCGGCAGACTTTCGATAAATCCCGCCAGAGCGGCCTGATGAGCAGCAATACGGACGCGGTCCTGGTCGACTTTGGCAGGGTCGATACCAAAGGCGATGTTCTCGGCGATCGACGCGTCGGCCAGAAAGATGCTTTGCGGCACATGAGCGATCTGTCTTTGCCAGCCACGCCGCGTGGCGCCATCCAACCTTTGTCCATCTATCTCTATCGTTCCGGTCGTGGGCTCGAGCAGACCCATTATGAGGTCGACTGTCGTGCTTTTGCCGCTACCGGTCTTTCCGACAAACCCGACCTTGCTTCCTTTGGCAATGGTGAGATTGAACCGTTCGAGTATGGGAGGTTGGTCGGCAGTATAGCGAAACGACACATTGTTCAGTGCAATTGTCCGGTCGAATTGCAGCCGATCGGAAGGAGCTTGGTTCCATTCCGGGCCAAGTGGCGTCTCGAGCGCGTTGAGCACGACTTCGGCACCGGCAAGATTGCTCAATATGAGCGCCCAATTGCCGTAAATGAGCTGCATGGACGGAAGCAGACGCTGAGCTCCTAGAACGAATGTCCCCAGCATAGGGAGCACCTGACCGGCATCGTTGGTGCGGGTGATCAGGAAATAGGCAAGCGCCGCTATAATCACCATGCCTGCCGCTTCGATCGCGAAACGGGGCGCGCCCGCAGCGAGTGAGTTTGTGGCATTGGCCCGCTGCATGTGCCTGTCCAGCTCGGCGTATCGCGACAGAAAGTAAGGTTGAGTGCCATTGATGATGACGTCGCGGATGCCGCCCAGCCCTTCCTGGACGCACCGGATGCCTTCGGCCTGCACACTGGCGATAATCCGGGCGTTCCTTTTCAGTTGCCTGCGGATCGCCAGCGACATGAAGAGATACACGGCCCCGAAGCCCGCAAAGATGACGAAGGTGATGAAGGAGCTCAGGACGAAAAGAGCAGCGATTATAAAGACGCCAATGATTATGCCGCTGACAGATTGCAGCAGCGGGAGCATTACACCGGCGGTGATCGCCTGAACCTGACGCAGCGCAGCCAGTACGGAACTCGAGTTGCGTGAAACATGATAGCTGTAGGGCTGGTGAAGTACGCGGTCATAGACTTCCACGCCCAATTCATGCCCCAGGGAAAAGACGTAAGAATTTGTGGCCCATGTTAGGAAGATCCGCACGATGCCGGCGGTGATCGCCACAGCCGAAAACAGAACTGTCAAACCGAGAAGACTGTCTGACGAGCCGGGCAGCCTGAAGCCGGCGAGCTGTCGGGCGAGGAACGACTGTTCGCCGACCGCTGCGGGATTGGCGATGCGGGCAAGAAACGGAAGCAAGGCACCGAGCGTAGCGGCTTCGGCAAGCGCGCCGAAAGCCATAAGCACCAGAAGCCCAAACAACTGCTTCTGCCGGCGCTTCGGTACCTGTCTCCACAGGCGCCGGAGCGTGTTGAGAGTGCTGCCCGTATTGCGATTTTCACTCAATGTCAGGTCAAGGTCCGTGTTCAGCGCGTCCAATGCACATTTTCATCGCCTCACGACAAGCCACAACTGGGGCGGATTGACAATTTTGTACCGCAGGCCCGACGGTAAAGTGTCCACAATTTCCCAGGGATGAGCACGAGGCAGCGGCTGCGGCAAGTGCTATGTTAAAACAATGACGGACACCATCAACATTCGCGCCCGGACTCCGTTCTCCAGCCTTTTGGCCGGCCCGGCGCGCTCGTTGGGTATTGTTTTGGCTGCGGTCGGAGTGGTCTTTCTGATTTTTGTCTCGGCTTATCCACTTGGATTGGTCAGCGCTTACCCGGCGCCACCCGCTGCCGCCATCGAGGGACCACTTGGGCTTGAGCAGCAAGTCGGGGATGTCGAGGACCTTTACCGCAGGCCGGATGAACCGATGCAGTCCTATCTCGCCCGATTGACCAAGACGGTTGCAGGCGGGATGGTGCACTATTGGACGGAGAAGGACAGCTGGGCCGCCACCGATACGCGTTACACCGGCATAAGCGCTTTCGATAATTACTTGCTCTGGATGCTGAGCTTTCGGCCGGAATACCGGCAGAACCTGCAGAACTACGAATTTGTGACCCCTCGCAAAGCACTTGATCGAGGTTATGGCTTCTGCTCCCAGGTTTCGAAGGTCGTCTATTCGGTACTCGCCGACCAGGGTATTGATGCAACAATCTACGCCACTCGCTCCCACACGGTTGTTCAATCGAATGGGTATATCCTCGATCCCGACTTCGGCGTGTTCGTTCCTCATTCCCTTGCCGAGATACAACAGGATCCGTCGATCATCCTCCCCTATTACGCACGCTTCGGATCGATGCTCGATCTTGTGAAGGACGCTTATGCTCAATCCTGGCAACCGCTTGGGACTGCCGAGGGTTTCAGTGACGTGCGTGCGTACGAAGAAAAATTCGAACGTCTGAAATGGGCCCCCCCATTTATGCTTCTCGCATTGGGTATGCTGCTGGTTGCCGGCAGCAGACTGCTTGGTCGCCGCGCCAAGAACCCGCGGCCGCTTTCACCCCCGATCTCCGGCGCGCCTTCCTGATGTCATTTTCGAGTACAAGATCCTTGCTCAATATTTGTGAAGTTTCGTTGCCGACCGAAACCTAGGCTTGCGACTTGCCTCCACCCTGTGGCAAGTCGATCCGTCAGCATAGGGACGATTTGGAAATGGTGCTTCGAGACGAAGCTTCGATGGCTGATGCCAGGGCGCAAATGTCCTCGTCTTCCAAGCTCCAGAGGGTGCGTCGCAGAGGGGTGCTGTTCGTTATCGGCCAACTCGAGCACGGTGGCACGGAGAGCCAGCTTGTTCTGCTTGCCACGGAATTGAAGAAAAGAGGCTGGAAGGTCGAGGTCTTTTCGCTTTCGTTTGGCGGCATCCTGGCCGAGCCCCTTACCCGCGCCGGAGTTCCGATATCATATGGGCTTCATCGGCCGACCGCATCTGCGACACCAGGCAAGCTCAATGCCAAATCGGCTGTCGCCCCAAAGACCCGCCCAAGTGTGAAGGCGATGCTGGTTCTCGGCGCTGCGGTCGCTTCGCTTGTCGCTCGGATCGCGTGGTCTCGGCCGCGCGCGGTCCACGCGTTCCTGCCTTTGACAAACTTCCTGGGTGCCCTGGCGGGGCGATTTGCGCTGGCGCCGCTCGTGATTACCTCGCGACGCGGCCTTGGCAACCATCAGGAACGATGGCCGCGGCTGAAGCGTATGGATCGGATAGCCAATCGCCTCTCGCACGTGGTTGTTGCGAATTCGAACGCGGTCGCAGCCGATATGGCGGGCCGCGACGGCTATGACGTCGATCGCGTCCTGGTAATCCCGAACGGTCTCGATCTCAGCCGCTTCGATAATGTGGGGCGCCGGCGGGAGGACACGCGCGGCCGGCTGGGTCTCAAGCCCGAGGACATCGGTATAGCCATTGTCGCCAATCTTATCCCCTACAAAGGGCACAGCGACCTTATCGACGCACTCGCCTACGTAAGCCAAAGCCGGTCGAACCTGGTTCTCTTTATCGCAGGACAGGATCGCGGAATCGGAGAGGCTCTCATAGAGCAAGCACGGCGCCTCGGCATAGAAGCGAATGTGCGGCTTTTGGGGATGCAGAATGATGTTCCAGGCCTGCTTGCCGGCATGGATGTTGGTGTGATCGCCTCCCACGAAGAAGGCTTTTGCAATGCTTTGATGGAAAAGCTCGCCGCAGGGCTTCCCGTCGTCGCCACGGACGTTGGGGGCAATCCAGAAGCCGTCGCCGGCATGCCCGGCTGTGAATTGGTGAGGCCTCGCGACCCTGCCGACCTGGCCCGCGGGCTTCTTGCCGTTCTCGAACGGCTGCCGGAACCCTCAGTTGAACGGGAGTTTCGTCAGCGGACGATGCGGGAGCGCTACTCGACAGCAGCAATGGTCGATGCGTACGAACGTCTCTATCTGGGGGATGTTTGAATGACCGGGACTGGAGGTTCGCGCTCGGCGAACTCGGCACATCCACTGCAAGCGACGGTGACAAACATCTCCGCCTGGCTTTGTGCATTCGTCATCGTCATCTATCAATCCTGGTTCATGCCATACCTCCTTCCGTTCTTTACGGGACGGGAGGAGTTAGCGCGGCTTGTTTTTCATGCGCTTTATGGCGGGGTGCTAATCGTTGCGATCCTGGATCTCGCAACGCGCCGCGACGTGCGCGTTGCGATCCTGCCGCTTGCGGCTGCCGCCATTTTTGCGATCGCCCCGGTCGGGCTGCATCAGGTAGAGATCGTCGCAGAGTGCTATCTGATCACCCTTTTCCTCGGTGGCGCGGCAATAGTTTTCATGCTTACGTCAACCCCTGCAACGCTGTTGCGGCTATCGGCGTCGGTCACTGCACTTGGCGCGGTGGCGTGCTTACTCGACCTTATGTTCGCCAACGGCTTCACCAATACCCCTGGCCGTGCCGCTGGCCTGGCGATCAACCCCAATGTCGCGGCGGCTGGGCTTCTGCTCGGGGCAGCAGCCAGCTACCGTGCCGTCTCGCCAAACTGGCGCCCGAGCTTTCTCGTCCTTGTCGGCACCGGGCTTCTTGTCACGCTTTCCCGTTCGACCCTTCTAGCCGCGTTCGGTGCTGTCGCGATCCCGGTTGCCGTGCACCTTTGGCGGCAATTTCGCGGCGATCGACATTTCCGGATTGATCTCCAAGGCTGGGGCCGTGCGGCGGCGCTAGCATTTGTGCTGCTGGCGGCTGTGGGCGTCGCGCTTGCCACAAATACCTATTTCCGTGTTGCCATAGACGAATCGCTTGCCGGCGTCTTGTCGATCAACAAGGCGCTCGACGAGGCATCGGAGGCTGTCGATGCGTCTTATGATCAATCCCTTTCCGTAGTCCCCACTGCGCCGTCGCCTGAAGGGATGTCGGTTTCGCCAGGATCGTCCGCAGAAATCGACCAGCCGCCACCAAACCCTGCGGCCAGTTCAGCTCTTCCTCCGCCGGCCGGCGAGGTTGCAGACACCGCTGCCCAATCGTCTTCGCCGTCAGGCGCTTCGCGGTCGCCCGCAGCCTTCGAACCAACCAGCGCCGCAAAAATCCACGCCCTTGACCAGCGTCTGACCGATGAGGGCAAGCGAAATTCGATCTCGGCGCGGGCACTCTTTCTCGAGCGCGGCCTGCTCGCCTATCGCGAAGGCGGCTTCTTCGGTCGAGGACTAGAGGAGGCCCAGGCTCTCGCGCCGCACAACACCTTCCTCCTCTTCGCGATCGCCTTTGGCCACCTCGGCTGGTTGCTTCCGATCGGCCTCGCTGGCTTCACCTTCTGTTTCGTGCGGGATGCGAAGGACCTGCCCCTCGGCATCGCTGTCGTGGGCGTGATGCTGACGTCGCATGACCTTTTGCTCACACCCAGCCTTTTTCTTCCGGTGGCCCTGGGGATTGGTGCTATGCTTGCCGAGCGAAGCGTGTCGAACTCGTCGTCGGTTGGCAGAGGTGGGCGTTGGAGCTTCGCCTGCGGGACCGTAGCAGGCGTCGCGGCATTTGGCGCCGGTTGTGTCGCGATCGTGCTTGTCACGCCGTCGCTGGCAAGCCGCCAGCTGTCGAACGCAAGCATGGTCTCTGCGCGTGGCGGATACGAGACGCTATTGCCGCCGCCACAATTCCCCGGTCTTTTCCGGTTTGACAGTCTTCCCGCCACATCCTCGTCGCAAGCATCCTATCTGCGCGAGGACAGCAAACAGCTCCAGCGGATCGGCTGGTCTCCCCATGCATGGCCTGCGGTGCGGCCGGGCGAGTATACATTCCGCCGGCGAGACGCAGTGCTGTTCGCGGCCACAGATTCGAGCGATCCTCGCAACAATGGACGAACTTACGAGGTCGCCGTCTCTCTCTCGGTCAGCGCACTCTGCTTTATGCTTATGGGCACAATCATCGCATGGTCGATTGCGACAGTGGCTGCCGTGACGCCACGGACAAATCGGTCTTAAGTCTTTCAATGATTCTCGGAACGACAAGCCGTGCACCGAAGATCGACAGATGGTGATCGTCGACATAGAGGCTATGTCCGCGGTCCGTGGCATGGCACTCGGTCGCCGAGCATATCGCGACGATGGGATCGACCAGGTCGAAGCCAGGATGTGTATTTGCGAAGGCACGAAACGAAGCCTCGAACGTGACATGCTCGATGCGCGACGGGATCGGACATGGCAAGGAAAAGTAAGCTGGCCTCACATCACAAACCAGATTGATGTTGGGGGCGTGCCCAATCAGAATGACCGGGCCTTGAAAACCGGCGTAAAGCTTCGCGATATCGCCGAGCATTGTCGGAAACAGCTGCGCGACGTCAGGCATGTCGACCGGCGCGCCATCCACTTTCCGTTCGAGAAGATTGCGATATCCAGGCCAACGCTGCCCTTGGACGATGGCCACGATTCCACCAGCTTTTAGCCAACGCGCGGCCTGGTCTGTTGCGTTCCGGCAATGCTGTGTGACCGCGCCGGTGGTCCGGGTCTGAAGCTCGGCTCCAAAATAGCAATTGCCGGCCTCCGCCAACAGGAAATGGAAGTTCTGTCCACCGAGTTCGTTTAGCGCGCGTGCGTAATGTTGAACATGTGAGTCTCCGACAACCAGCACCTTGTTTGGGCTTTGGAGATTTCCGTACTCACAGAAATCCTGACAGTCCAACGAGCCGGTGATCGCTTTCAAGGCCTCGCTGTTAGCCAGCTCGGCTCCCGCGACCACCGACTGAAGACGCCATGGCATTCCGCCGGACATCGCGTAGCCGACCAAGGAAAATAAGACGAGGCCGGCCAAGGAAAGCCTGGCGGTTGCGGCCAAGCCGCGGCCGGCTCGATAGGGCTGCTCGACGCAATGAAACATCAAAACGGCCAGGACAAGAGACAGCAGCCCGACGGAAATGGCTTCGGCAGGCTGTAGCGTTCGAAGCAGGCCATATTCGCAGAACACGATCAGCGGCCAATGGATAAGGTAGAGCGAATAGCTGATCCGCCCGAGATATACCGCCGGACCGTTGCGCAGGACGAGCGCTGCCCATCGTGAACGGTCCGCCTGCAGCACCATAACGGCACCGAGTAGTGTTGGCAGAACGATATTGAAGGCGGGGGTGCCCGAACTGCTATCAAGAAGGAAGATCGCGCCGCCGATTAGCGCCAAACCGAGCGCGACGAGCAACTCGTGAACAATGGCGTGACGGGGCTTAGGAAGCCACGCCAGCGCCGCGCCGCAAGCAAACTCGAACACTCGAAAAGGCGTGTTGTAAAAAACCGTCGCCCAGCCGTCGGCGATCCACTCGGCTGCACGCGTCCGTGAGAGCAGCCAAAACGATCCGTCCTGGAACGCCAGAATGAGGCACAAGCTTGATGCAGCGATCGCCAGCATCGGCCAGACCATTCGCCGTGGATATCGGCCAAGGAAAGCCCTAAGCAGCACCGGCCAGACGAGATAGAACTGCCACTCCACGCTCAGCGACCAGCTATGCAGGAGCGGTTTCATGCGTGCGGCGATATCAAAGTAACCCGTCTCGCGCCAGAATAGGATGTTTGAAACGCCGAAGTTGGCGGCCACCAGCGATTCGGCGAACATCTCCAGATGCTGGGGCGCGAACAACAGAAACGCAGCGATACATGACAAGGTCAATGTCGCGAAGAATGCGGGCAGGAGCCGGCGAGCCCGGCGCGCCCAGAACCGCGCAAGACCGAAACGCCCTGCCTCGATATCGGCTACGATTACGCGCGTGATCAGAAACCCGCTGATCACGAAAAAAACATCGACGCCGACGAACCCGCCGGAGAAAGCTAAAACTCTCAAATGGAAAAAGAGGACTGCCAAAACAGCGATCGCTCTAAGCCCGTCGATCTCGGCGCGATAGCTTTCTGGCCCAGCGATCATCGCGGCCGAAGGTGTGCCGGCTTGCCCTTCGACAACCGGTGTGGCAACTCGGGTGTACCCCCAGGTCAAGCGGGTCGCTGTCGAGCAACTGGCCTGGCTATCTGGCCGTCCGCTCAATTGCTTCTGGTCGCCAATTGGGATTGGTCTGCGTCCGCCGTCGACACCTGGGCTCGCCCTTGGCCTGTATCAAGAGCCGCATAAAAACCCATCATTTTCGCAATCGCATCGTCGGTTTCTGGCTTGAGGTTCCTGCGCATATGCGATCCGTCACGGTAGATGAACTCACCGTTGACGTAGGTGATGCAACGCTTGTCCGGACACATTCCTTTGAGTGGATCAACAACGAAAACGGCGTTTTCCTCAGAGAGCGATCCAAGCGCGGTAACCATTGGCAACCAAACTCGCAGGACACGCTCGCTATCTATCTCCGTCGAGCAACGTCTCAGCATGCCGCTTTCTCGCATCACTGCGCACGAAGTCAGATCCAACCCTGGGCCGGGCACCTGCCCAATGATCCCGATGCGCCGTTTCGGGAAGGCGATTTCGTCTGCAAGGCTGTGTAAGCCATCGCGCAACAACAGGACTTTGTCAGTCTGCCGCCCATCATCGGCCACCACATCGGTATAGGATAGGCTTGTCCAGGCCGAGGCCAACACCACAAGGTCGATGTCTGTGCGCTGTCTGAGCATACCGACCATCGCCCTCCGCGACGAACTGCAGATTTCCCGGTAACCGGGCTGTTCCGGAAAGTCCCGGTGGATACCCTCCCCGAAGGCGGCCGGGCAGGCTCGATAAAGAAAGAAGGCGGTATTTTTTCCTTTTCCCACGGTATCGAATAGTGGGGCGAGATGTTCTGCATGGCTGTCGCCCCACAGCACGGCGTGGTGCCTCGCCTTGTTCCAAGGCGCGCCGAAGGCACAGAACGTGGTGCCGAACTCAGGAATATTCACCATTTGCGGACATGGCCAATCCCACATCGCGTCGAGGCTGCGCATAGCATCGACCTCTTTCGAAATCCTGTTGGTGAAACCACCGGCTTCGAAGATCGCGTTGCCGCTCAGACAAACCATCGCTGCAGCGATCGAGCCGGCGAGCAGTGCCCTTCCCGGAGGTGCACGCAGGCGGCGAATGGGCTCCTCGAGAAAGCGCCAGGAGAAATACGCCGCCAACCAGGCTGTTCCGATCAGCGCCAACGATTCTACCGCCGTCGGCTCGGTGCCCGCATAGTGACGAAAGAAAACGAGGATCGGCCAATGCCAAAGATAAAGGCTGTAGGAAATCTTTCCCGTCGAGCGTAAGGGTGCACTCACAAGCAAAGCTGAAACCGATGATGGCGAACGCGGCCAGACGAGCAGGACAGCGCCGGCCACCGGTAGGAGCGCGGAGAGCCCCGGAAAAGGCCAGCTCGGCGACAGCCAGATGGTGCCGGCTGCGATCAGGCAAAGGCCGATCAGCCCGAGCGCTTCCGACGTGCCGCGGCGGCCTATCGGCGGCGCAAAAACAAGCATTCCGCCAACGGCCAGTTCCCAGGCCCGGCTGAAAGGAACGTAGAATGCCTGCTTCGGATCTAGTGCCACTAGATGGAGGGCGATCGAGAAACTGATCAGCGCGAGGATGCCGATAAGCGCGGCGATTGGCAGTCGGCGTCCCCGAGCGAGCCCCTTCGCAGCAAGAATCAAAACCGGCCATGCGAGGTAGAATTGCTCTTCGACACCGAGCGACCACAGATGGAGCAACGGAAGCAGCGCCGCCTCGCGATCGAAATAGCCGGTATTCCAGAGGAAATAGTAGTTTCCCAAACCGAAGGTGGAATAAGCGGCGCTGCGTCCCAGGGCGGCATAGTCTCCGGGAAGCAGCAGGAACCAACCTGCAATCAGCGAGAAGGAGATCATCACCAACATTGCCGGCAGTATCCGGCGGATACGTCTGCCGTAGAATTCGGCCATCGATGGCCCGCGACCTTCGGCAACCAGGAGACGCGTGATCAAATACCCGGAAATGACGAAGAAGATATCGACGCCGACGAATCCACCCGAAAAGCCAGGCAGCTCGAAGTGGAAGAAGATGACGATCGCAACGGCGATTGCGCGCAGGCCGTCAATGTCTGGACGATGGTCGGATTTCAAAACGCTCCCCGCCGGTCTGACAGGGCGTAATTAGCGCAATCACCTTAGGTGAGTCGACATCACATGGCCGGATACGCACTCCTTCCGGCCGGCTGCCCACATGAAATTAGCAGGCACTCGATATACCCCCTCGTAGAAATATGGGGATACCCTCAGAATTTGTTTCGCGCTAGAACAACCGGAATATAGATAGTCGCGGATATGAGCCAGATCAGTTCTGGCCTTTACAGGCCGAGAGGTCTCCCCCCGGCAACCGGTCGGATGAGGTGCTTGCCGTTGCATATTGAGGACGACGAAATTCGCGACACCGGTAGAAAAAAGCGGTTGTTCGTTGCGTCCTTGACTGTATAAAAACTCTCCCGTGCGTTGCGAGGCTACGGGTCGATCAGGAGGGTGGCACGTTGGACAACCATAGCGCGGAGATGGTTGAATTCGGCCGGCATACACATGTTCTGGTTACAGGCGGCGCGGGCTTCGTAGGGTCGGCGTTGGTTGATCTGCTGCTTGCGCGCAACTGCGCTGTCACCGTTATCGATGACCTCTCGAACGGCTTGTTGAGCAATCTTCCAATTGGCAACCCTCGCTTGACGATCCATACCTTCAGAGTCGGCGATCCGGGTTTCAGTGCGACTGTCCACGATGAGGTCCGTCGGGCTGACGCGGTGTTTCATCTCGCGAGTCCGATTGGGGTTCAACTTGCCCATAAGGAGCGCTTTGCCGTCACCAGCGGGATTCTGGAGTCGGGATGCGCGATCGTCGAGGCATGCCGGTTTCACCGGCGCCCGCTGCTTTATACATCAAGCTCAGAAGTTTACGGTTCGGGTCGGGATCGGCCGATTACTGAAGCCGATCCGGTGATTACGGATCTGCGGCCACGATGGGGTTATGCATCGGCGAAGGCAGCAGTCGAGCATCTTGTCGCCGGACTATTTTTCGATCTCGGCATACCGACCTGGATCGTGCGACCATTCAACATGGCCGGGCCGCGGCAACGATCGGCGACGGGCCTGGTCTTGCCAGTCTTCGTTAACGCCGCCTTGCGTGGTGAGCCGCTTGTCGTTCATGATGACGGCGAGCAGAGGCGGGCATTCCTGCATGTCGCCGACGCAGCCGAAGGGCTGCTTCTGGTCATGCAATCCCGATCCCTACGCGGCCGGCCGGTCAATCTCGGCGGCAGCGAGGCCGTTCAGATCGGCAACCTTGCCAAGATGGTGGTTGAAGCCGCTAAGACGAACGCCCCTATCGTCATGAAGCCATCCAACGCGGTTTATGGCGAGCGTTTCGCCGTAACCTGTGATCGGGTGCCGGATACCAGCCTTTTGACCACCATGACGGGCTGGCGTCCGCTGCGCAGCACTAGGCAGACGATCGCTGACTGCATCGAGCACATGTGCGCCAAACGAGTGATGGCTTGACGCTTGGCTCATTCGTCCCGTTCGTCGGGGCTCTGTTCATAGCTATCCCTTGCGTTTGGGTGTCGGCTCGCCTTGCGACCTTCATCGGCGCAGTCTCGAAGGTCAAGAGCGACCGATGGCACACGTCGGGCGAGGTTCCTCGGCTGGCGGGACCGGCTATGCTGGCGGCGATGGCCCCTTGGCTTCCGGCTGAGCGTGGTCTTCTGCTCGCGGCCTTCTGCTTGATCGGCGCCCTCGATGACATCCGTTCGCTTTCCTCCGGCGCTAAGGCAGTTGCACTGGCCGCGGCGTCGATCCTGGCTGGTATGGTAACCGGCCTGTGGTGGGTTCCAATCGTCATTTGGATAGCCTGTAACGCGGTCAATATGCTCGACCATGCAGATGGTCTTGCGGCGAGCGTCGTTGCCGTGGCGTTTATGGGTCTGGGCGGCGACGTCGGGTTGGCCGGAGCGGGCGCCTGTCTTGCCTTTCTCTGCTTCAACTATCCGCCGGCGCGCATTTTCATGGGCGACAGCGGCAGCCTTATGCTTGGTGCGGCAATCGTGCTCTACGCCTCCGGGGGCGGCTTAGGTGCATCACTGGCATGGATAGCCGTTCCCCTGATCGACGCCGTGTTCGTTGTCTTCCGCCGATTGCGGCAAGGACGCCGGCCGTGGATCGGCGGCACGGATCATCTTGGACATACTTTGCTGCGAAAAGGCGTGAGCGCCAAAACATTGCCCATCCTTTACGCGGCAACTGCTTCGGTAATCGGCCTGATATTCTCTGCTTTGCACAACTCATAAACCGTCAAATTTGCAGCCGTCCCAATCGCTGGACTAACCAGAAAGCTGGCGTAGTTTGATGTCGGCTTTCCGACTTAGTGCTCCTTCCAAGGTGACGGTCCAATTGCGGCCCAAAGTGGTCGTCGGAGAGGTCTTCGGTTGGGGATCGATTATCGGTGGCAATCAGCCTAGATTTTATCCGCAAGTATGACGCCGCTGATGCCGTAAGCGCGGCGGGTCTGCTCAATCGCCTCAGGCGTGACATCGATCAGCAGCGCGATGATGTCGCCATCGGGATGCTGGAGAGCGTTGCCGAGTTCGAACAGCGTCCAGCCAAGCGCACGCAGGCGCTTTGGCCAGAATGTTTCGCATACCACGCTGATCTGTCGAATTCCCAGACTTTGCGCCGTCTCGAGAAGCCCGCAGAGGACGAACCCAGCAACCGGCGACGAGGCTCCCTTCGTGCGAAGAGATGGGATGACAAAGAAGCGCGTCCATTCGAAAATTTCGGCTGCCCTCGGCGGTGTTCCGCCGGCGAGTATCGGAAAGACCTCGCTCATGAGATGCGGCTCCAGCGTGGGAACAAGACGGGAGCCGCCCACGATCTTGCCGTTGGCATCGAGCGCCAAAACATAAAGTGCGTGCTCGTTGTCAAAGGCGTCGATCTCGATGTTGATGGGCCGGGCGACGGCGCGCCATCGCCTCTGCTTGACGTAAATGTCGTATCTTATGCGAAAGTAGCGCTCCAGAACCTTCCTGTAGAGCTTCCTGTTTTCCCAGGTGACCAAATGTATACGGACCATGACACCTCCAGGCGGAGGGTCGTAGGAAAACGGACTTGCGGTACGTATGACGGTATTCAGGTATTGCTAAATGTGGATTTCCTGCCGTCGCAGCGCTTTGACGATGGCATGTGACACATTGATCGCATCGAGCTTTCCCCGGATGTTGCGCTGATGGCTTTCGACCGTGTTCCTGGTAACGCCGAGGATGCAGGCGATATCGTCGGTGGTTTTGCCTTGTGCGCTCCACTCCAGGAGCTCGCGCTCACGCGCCGTCAAAGGCGTGGGCTCATCGCCGCCGCCGTCGCCGGGTGTTCCCAGCCCTGCGAGGCTGCGAAAGGTATGAACGCAAAGCGTCTCGATAAAGGGCAAGGTGCTTGGCGGAACTTCTATCCGGTCGCTCGCCACTGTGACGACACTTGGCCCCGCTAGTGGCACGTGAATGGGAACACAAATACCGTCTTTCATCCCGAACTCAGCCGCCTCGTCCATCACCAGTCTTGAGCGCTTAGACAGTCTCGCGGCCGGAAGCTCTCGCCACAGGAAGGGCTGCGGCGAGTGCCGGCACTGGGCAACGCAGGGATCGTGCTGAAAGTGATCCTCGGAGATATAGCGATTATACCAATCGACGGGCCAGCCATCACCCAGGATCTCGCGTTGCCAGTCCGCATCGTGCGGCACCGGCAGGCCGGTGATCAGAAAATTGCGAAATCCGTAGCGCGCCAGGGCCGAGCGGAACTCCTGAAGGATTGCTTCAGCCGACCGTGCAGTGTCGATCTTCGAGATCGCCGCAACGAGGTCAATGATTTCGTTCTCCATTGGCAGACCTAGACCGCAAAAAAGGCCCTACCCGCGGAACAACCTATGCGTGTCCAGATGCCATCTTCAATGGGACCAACACCGAATGTACACTGAAGGAGTCAATTAGACGGCTTAAAGTCGAGAAAAGGTGAATCGCGCTCAACGTATCGACGAAAACATCAGGCTTCATTCCGTCGACTTCGCCGCACCTTGTTTCGTCGCCCGAATAGCTCGCCTATTCACCGGGATCGCCGAGACCAACTCTTGCGGCTCGACATTCAAGGCCTTGGCCAAAATCTCGACCGTATCCAGAGTAGCGTTGCGCCGTCCGGCTTCGACGCTACTGATATAGGCTCGCGTGCGGCCCGAAACGAAAGACAACTGCTCCTGAGAGAGTTTTCTTTCTCTCCGAAGCCGCTGCACGTTCAGACCAAAAACGCCGCGAAGTTTCATCCAACAACGGATGCTACGGCGCGCACTATGGTGCGACACACTATAGTGCACATTCCGCATTGACAGCGGTGCCGTGGGCTGTTTGAAACGGCGAGCGAATTCAATCATTTCCCGGACAAGGAATAGCCATGTCTAGCCGGCGGTTTCGCGATCTCGCGCACGACATGTCCGCGCATTCCTCGGGTGAGACCAGCCGTCCAGAAAGTGACAAATGCCGGGTCCTGGAATTCGCCTGCATCCGATGCGGTGCGTCCTACCCTGCCGATGTCAGTATCGACTCCAAAGGGTGCGCGCGGTGTCGGGAAACCGCGCCGGCAAATCTTCGGCCGGTCTACTCGGACCCAAACCCTCACCCTTTGGAGAGCGCCACCACCTCGCGCTCCCTGTGGCGTTTCGCGCCTATGCTCCCCTGCACGGAAGCGGAGGCAGTGAGCCTGGGCGAGGGTCTGACGCCTTTGCTTGCAGCGCCGCGCATCGGCGCGTTTCTCGGCGTACCGAACCTCGCGGTCAAGGACGAAGGCCGAAACCCGACCTGGTCGCATAAGGACCGCTTCTCAACCATCGCGGTCAGCGTGGCGCGGGCGCGTGGCGCAAAGACCGTGGCGACCGCCTCCTCGGGGAACGCCGGCGCTTCGCTGGCGGCATACGCCGCCCGAGCCGGGCTGAAATGCGTCGTCACCACTTTCGCGGGCTCAGCCGGCGCGATGCTGGCGCAAATCCGCAAGTATGGCGCGACGGTGCTGCCCCTGGTCAACAAGATGGATCGATGGTCGCTGCTTGAACAGGCCGCCGCCCGCTACGACTGGTTCATCGCCTCGCCCTATCACGGTCCGGTCGTCGGCAGCCATCCCCTCGGCATCGAAGGCTATAAGACGATCGCCTACGAGATCGTCGAGCAGCAGGATGGGATGGCGCCAGACTGGTGCGTCCTGCCGGTGTGCTATGGCGATGCGTTGTCCGGCGTGTGGGCGGGGTTCTGCGAGTTGTACGCACAAGGGGCGATTTCGCGCCTGCCTCGCCTCGTCGCCGCGGAGGTGCACGGGTCGCTGACGGACGCCCTCGCCAGCGGCGCCGACGCCCTGAGCGAACGCAAGATGCTCTTCGACAGTCTTGCCGTATCGATCGGCACGCCACGCAGCACGTATCAAGCGCTGAAGGCTCTGCGCGAATCCGGCGGGCACGCCGTCCCCGTCAACAATCATGGCCTGATCCCGATGCAGGAACGCCTTGCGCGGGATGAAGGTATTTTTGCCGAACTGGCGTCGGTCACGCCGCTGATCGCAATATCGACGTTGACGGATCGAGGTGTCATCGCAGCCACGGACCGTGTCGTGGCGGTAGTGACGGCCAGCGGTCTCAAGGACCTCGATCGGTCCGCCGCATCGAACCAACATGACCGGATCTTCCAGACGACGGACGAAGCCTGGCACTGGCTTGACGAAAACGGGCCGGAGCTCAGTTCATAGATTTTCCGCCGCGCCAACGGCCGGCGGCACCTCGCTCGCCGACTGCGTTTTCAGCACATCGTCGAGACTTCGACCAAGCCAAAGAAAGCGCGTCCATTGTGTCTCTGCTGCCGGCACGATTGTCGTCAGCGTCCTCGGCTCGGAGAGTTCCTTGCAAGGCCAGCCAGGCAGCGTGCCGAGCCAGTCGTCATTATAGACAGTCTCGGCGTGACGATGGCCTTCGTCGGGCATGATGACCGCGACCTGTGCGTCCGGAAGCGTCGATGCAACCCATTGCGCCACCAACGCGGCGGCACCGCTGGTCGGCCCCATGAAGATCCCGTACTCGCGCAGCAAACGGTGCGCGGTCATATAGGCCGGATAGGCGCCAACCCAATGTATCTCGTCGACAAGCTCGTGCCTGACGTTTTTCGGCAGAACGCTGTTGCCCAAGCCCCGCAGCATGCGTTTGCCGACGGGCTGTCCGAACAGAATGCTCCGATGCGTATCGACGGCGAACACCGTCAGGTGGGGAAAGACCGTTCGCAGAAAGGACGCTGTGCCGCATAGCGAACCGCCCGTACCGACGCAGCCGACCAGGCAATCAACCTTGCCCATTGCGCGGATAAAGAGTTCGGCCAGCCGCGCATAAGCGAGCCAGTTCCCTGGACTGTCGTATTGGCGGGTCCAGAAGCCGTCCCGCTCCTTGGCCAGGATTTCCTGGAGGCGCTCGAGCCGGCCGGCCTGGTTGCCGTCGCCGCGCGGATCGTCAAGCGCGATGACCGTGGCGCCAATGCGCTCCAGGCGGGCTTTGTACTTGGCATCGATCAGCGTTGAGGCGGTGACGAGCGTCAAGCGATAGTCACGTGCCGCCGCGAGCAGCGCCACCGCCATGCCGAAGGTGCCGGACGTCGTCTCGACAATGTGGGAGCCGGCTTTCAGTTCGCCATTCGATGCTGCCCGATCCAGAATGTAGCGGGCCGGCATCAGCTTCATCAGCGGAAAGGCGGCGGCCACGAGGTTTGGCGCCAGGAGCGCAAGACGCGGGGTCTCAAGGTCTCTGATATAGTCCACTGCGGGGGTCACCATGTCCGACCCTCCGCATTGACCATATGGACCTCGACGTCATTGAAGCCGGCGCGTCTTATCTGCTGCGCGACGAGCGCTGCCCGCCGCTTCAGGTTCGCCGCGAAAAGATCGAAAATCAGACCGAATAGCGAGCCGCTATGGGCGACCTGCACCCCGCATGCGCCGGCTCGCCTGGCGATTTCGGCGATCTCGTCGAAGCCCTGTTTGGGCAAGTGGCGTTGGCTGATCGCGGCACTGGCCGAGGCGGCGCGTCCGAGAAGATATGGGTCCTGGAGACGGACCGCCCGCGCCACCAGCGCCCGAAGCACGCCGAATTCCTGGATTTCAGCACTGTCGTAGCGCGCGGGCGGCAGCTGCAAAGTGTCGACCGGGACGCCATCATTTGCCTTGAAGCCGATGAGAAGCAGCGGCGGCAGGGAGCCGCCGAAATTCTCGATGACCACGCCTTCGCGTTGCGCGAACAGCACCGCGTGATCGTCAAAGGCGATCGCGTCGCTGGCGCGCTCGGCGGCAACGGCGAGACGCCCGATGCTGGAGGGCCGCAACTGGACCTTGAGGGCCGCGGCGACAGCGCGAATGGAAGCGACGACGTCCGCCGTCGATGAGCCGTAGCCGTGCCCCACGGGAATTGAGCTTTGAAGCGTCAGCACGCCGCCGCCGGTAACGTTCAGGAAATCGAGCGTGAGCCGCGCGGCTGCCGACGCCTTGATCTTGTGATCGGGGTGGACAACGATCGCGTCGTCGTCGCTCCTGGCGAAGGTCGCCTCCGATCTCAAGCCGGCAATCGGCAGCGTTACGAGCCCGCGGTGAAGGCGCCCGCCATCATCCTTGAAGACGCCCTGGATGAGTTCGCCGTGATGCGCGATCGCCGTTCCTGTCCCAACCGACGACCGCGAGATTTCACGACTCATAAGATCGCAGGCGCCAGCCATTTCCACCTCCCCCACGCTTACTCGCCGCGAGGAGGATGGCGCCGACGATTGCAAGCTGCCCTCAAGGAATTCCGGTATTGACGTGCTTTCTATCGAATAGCCCCCCGAGTGGCGTCGTCAGGCGGCGAAGCCAAGATGCCTCAGCGGCCGGCCGGCCGACACAGATTGCGCCGCAGCCATGATGCCTTGCGCATCGATCCCGTAATGCCGGTAGAGATCCGCGATCGTACCGGTCTGCCCGAAATGCTCGACGCCCAGCGCCCGCGTGCGGTGGCCGTGCACCGAGCCGAGCCACGCGAGTGTCGCCGGATGACCGTCCAACACCGTCACGATCGCGCAGGAGGCCGGAAGAGCAGCCAACAGGCGCTCGACATGACTGGTGGCGCGCGGATGACCATACTGGCGTGCCCGCGCCGCAGCCGACCATCCAGCGTTCAGCCGATCGGCCGATGTCACGGCCAACAGCCCGACGTCGCGCCGGTCTCCGGCCATCAGTCCCACTGCCTGTACCGCCTCCGGCGCGACAGCCCCTGAATAGGCGATGACGATTTCAGCGTTCGGTCCGGGTTTGCGCAGCCAATAGGCCCCATCGACGATGTCGCGCCCCGGCGGACCCTTCGCCTGACGTGTCGGCTGCTCGATCGATCGCGTCGAGAGCCTGAGGTAGACCGAACCCCCTGTCTGATCCCGAAGCCAGGTGCGGTCGTCGGGCTCGGCCTCACCGGAACGCTGGATGTAGTCGAATGCCCAACGCAGGATGACTGCCAGCTCATCAACATAGGCCGGCTCGAACGTCGCCAGCCCGTCCTGCGCCATGCCGATCAGCGGCGTGGCGATGGATTGATGCGCTCCCCCCTCTGGCGCCAGGGTGACGCCGGACGGCGTCGCGGCCAGAATAAAGCGGGCATCCTGATAGCAGGCATAATTGAGCGCATCGAGGCCGCGCTCGATGAATGGATCATAGAGGGTTCCAACCGGGAGCAGCCGCTCGCCGTGAAGCGAGTGGGACAAACCAAGCGCCGAAAGCATCGTGAAAAGGTTCATCTCGGAAATGCCCAATTCGAAATGCTGTCCCGACGGCGAAAAAGTCCAATTGAAGGTGGAGGGAATGCGTTCTTCCCGGAATAAGTCCGACTGATCGGAACGCGCGAACAGACCTCGCCGGTTCACCCAAGCGCCCAGATTGGTCGAGACCGTGACGTCGGGAGACGTCGTGACGACACGCTTCGCAAAATCGCTGTCTGATTTTGCAATGTCGTGCATCAAAAGTCCGAACCCCTGTTGTGTCGACATCGCCGCCTGGAGGGCAACATCGATCCGCGCCGGCGCCGGAATTGCGGGGGCTGTGTGGCGGCGCGTAGCTGCCTTGGCGATAGGAGCCGATGCCAGATAGGACCGGATCTCGGCCTCATCGTATGTGAGGCCCTCGAACCTGTCCCATTCGCGCCCTTCGCGAACGCCCATGACTTGCCGCAGCGCTTCGACCTGCGCCGGCGTCATCAATCCGGCGTGGTTGTCCTTGTGGCCGGCCAGCGGCAGCCCGAAGCCCTTTATCGTATAGGCGATGAAACAGGTCGGACGATCATGACCGCGGGCTTCCTCGAAGGCATCGACGATCGTCGCCAGATCGTGGCCGCCGAGGTTTGCCATCAAGGCGGCAAGGTCCTCGTCGCTGCGCTTCTCGATCAGGCGGGTGACCGGTCCCTGGTCGCCGAGATCGTCCAGAAGGCGCCTGCGCCATGCAGCGCCACCCTGGAAGGTCAGCGCGGAATAGAGCTGATTGGGGCATGCATCAATCCAGGTCCGCAGCTTCTCGCCGCCCTCTTCCTCGAAGGCCGCCTTTTGCAATGTCCCATGTTTCAGGATCACCACTTCCCAGCCGAAGTTGCGGAACAGCGATTCGAAGCGCTGCCACAGGCCCTCGCGCACCACCGCGTCGAGGCTTTGCCGGTTGTAGTCGACCACCCACCAGGTGTTGCGAAGGCCGTGCTTCCAGCCTTCTAGAAGGGCCTCGAAGATATTGCCTTCATCCATTTCGGCGTCACCGAGAAGAGCAACCATCCGACCTTCCGGCCGGTCGGCATTCCAGCCCTTTGCCCTGACATAGTCCTGGACCAGTGACGAGAACAGGGTCTGCGCCACGCCCAGTCCAACCGATCCGGTCGAGAAATCGACGTCGTCGATGTCCTTGGTTCGGGATGGATAGGACTGCGCGCCGCGATAGCCGCGAAAATTCTGCAATTGCTCGAGCGTCTGCTTGCCGAACAGGTACTGGATGGCATGGAAGACGGGGCTGGCATGCGGCTTGACGGCAACGCGGTCCTCAGGCCTCAGGACTTGGAAATAGAGCGCCGTCAACAAGGTCGAGGCGGACGCCGACGAGGCCTGATGACCGCCGATTTTGAGGCCGTCCTCCGACCCCCGAACATGATTGGCGTGATGGATCATCCAAACAGCCAGCCACAGAACCTTGCGTTCAAGCTCGGAAAGGATCGTCATCTTCAACTCCCGTCAGACTGCGACCCAACGGTAGCGGTTTCCAGACGTCAAAAGTGACTATTCTTATGCAAGCAGATCGACGATATTGGCTAATTCAGCCAACAGTGATGCCCAGATGAGGGAAACATGCCAAATCCGGCACTTGACGCAATCGACCTGAAGATCATCGCCGCGCTGCAGAAAAATGCGAAGGCGACAACGAACGATCTCGCCGAGGCCGTCGGTCTTTCGCCCTCGCCTTGCGCGCGACGCGTCAGGATCCTGGAGAGCGCTGGGGTTATCAAAGGCTACACCGTGGTCGTCGACCAGAAGAAGCTCGGCCTGCCGATCAGCGCTTTCGCGTCAATCAAGCTCGAACGGCAACGCGAGGACGATCTCGACCGCTTCTCGCAAGCCGTGCTGCGCTGGCCCGAGGTGGTCGATTGTTATCTCATGACCGGCCAGCGGGACTACCTGATGCGCATCGTGGTGCGCGACCTCGAGGCCTATGAACGGTTCATCAAGGACAAGCTGACGCGGCTGGATAACATCGCTTCGATCGAAAGCAGCTTCGCGCTCGGCCAGGTCAAGCGCTCGGAAGCTTTGCCTATCTATTAGATGTATTCTGCAGCGGTCATCGCGGCCGCAACTGGGCGAGATTGGACACTCGCCTTCAACTTGAGGGCAGTTCGCGCGCATGTCTGATTCGATCGCGCGGAGAGACGCTGCGCTTTCCCACTCGCCCCATGGCAATAATAAATACATATTTTGTACATATAGATTGACGAACTACACCTCCGCAACGTAGCGTTGAGCGGCCAGGGCGGAACGCCTGCGCGAAGACTCAATCTCATGGGAGGACTGCACGATGAAATTTCGAGCCCGATCGGCCGCCATTGGCCTGGCTTGCATCGCCTATGCCGCACTTGTCGGATCTGTGCTGCCGGCCACAGCGGAAACGACGAAAGAACGCGTCCTGAAGGACGGAAGGATCGTCATCGGTATCCATAATCGCGCGCCCTGGGGCTACAAGAAGGAGGGAACCGGCGAATTGCTGGGCTGGCACCCGGATCTCCTCAGAGCCGCTTTTGCCGATCTCGGCGTCAAGCAGGTCGATTTCGAGGTGACCGAGTTCGGCGCCTTGATTCCGGGCCTGATGGCCGGGCGTTTCGATGCCGTGGCGTCCGGCCTTTCGATCACACCGCCGCGCTGCCAGCAAGTCGCCTTCGGCGCGCCGGACCTGAGAACGGACGACGCGGCGGTCGTGCTGGCCGGCAACCCCAAGGCGATCCACAGTTATGCCGATCTCGCCAAGAAATCCGACGCGATCATGGGCGGTGGCCGCGGCAGCAACGTGATCGGGAATGCCATCGCCGAGGGCGTGCCGGAGGACCGCATCCTGCAGTTCCCTGACATCGAGACCAATCTGGCGGCATTGCGCGCCGGCCGCATAGACGCCGCCGTGTTCTCTTCTCCGACAGTGATCGGGCTGCTTGCCGGCAACAAGAGCCCCGATTTGGAGCGCGCCAGCCCGTTCACGACCAGCGAGAAGTCCATCAGCTATATCGCGATCGCCTTCAGGAAGGACGATGGGGATCTGCGTGACCTCTACAATAAGGGTCTGGCGAAGGTCATGTCGAACGGCACGATCGCCACCATCATGGCGAAGTATGGATTTGGCCGCTCGGAAAACGTGCCGCCAGGATTGACGACCTCGCAGCTATGCGGTGCCGCCAACTGACGGTTCTGTCAGTCGAAGGCGTTTGCACCAACAGGACTTGGAGGCGTCGCGCGGGCTCAGGCGGCGCGACCCTCCGACATGCCCTTTCAGGTCAATCTTGTGATGGATCGATCGACGGAGCGACGTCTTCTGGGATTTCCTGCCCCAAGGTTGGTCCTTTGGCCAGCCGCCTGCCGAGAGCGGCAACGAAAGCCTCATAACGCTCGCTTCCCTTGGCGCGCGCTGCCTGGGCCATCGGCTCAGGCAAAGCGGGTGTGGTCGCCAGCCAGAAGCGCACGAACACGGCCAGCGTTTCGATGGAGATGCCGACATCGCGCTCCAGCCTGGCGATCCGGCGGTCGATCCGGTCGAGCCGTTTGGACACCGCCGCCTCACGCTGGCCGTCGGCATCCGGAGAGAGGAAAGAGGCGATCGCCGCCTCAGCAACAAGCGACTGGGATCGATCGCGCCGGGCAGCATATTCGACCAACCCCTCCCTCACGGCAGGATCGAGATAGACGGAAATCTGCACCTTCTTCTTGGCTGACGTCACGGTCGTCACAACTCCATGCCGTCATCCGGATCGAGCGCGATCTGCCGCGCCACGCCTCGCGCTAGGCGAGCCAACCGGCTGCTGCTCGCGGCGAGATCATCCGTCTCGTCGGCCGCATCGGGCTCGAACTCGTTGACGAACGTCGGCTCCGTTGCAGCCGGCAGAAAGGGATCGAGCTCGGGCTGGCGCCGCCATTCGGAGTTGGTCGAGTCCTCCTGGACTCCCGCTCCGGAAGTTGTGGCTGGTGTACCAGATGGAGAAAGCGGCAACGGGAGGTTCGTCCAATCGTCAGGCTGCGGTTCAAATCGACCCGAAAGAGCCGGTGGCGGCAGAATGCGCTCCCGCAACCGCGGGTCCTCGAAATAGCGCGCCTTCCTGGCCCGGATCGGCGGCGTGCCAGCCAGCATGACGATCTCGTCGCCAGCCGGCAATTGCATGATCTCGCCGGGCGTCAGCAAGGGCCGTGCCGTCTCTGAGCGTGAAACCATGAGGTGACCGAGCCATGGTGAGAGCCGGTGACCGGCATAGTTCTTCATCGCCTTCAGCTCGGTAGCCGTGCCAAGGGCATCGGAGACACGCTTGGCGGTGCGTTCGTCATTGGTCGCGAAGCTGACGCGCACATGGCAGTTGTCCAGAATGGAATTGTTGGGCCCGTAGGCCTTCTCGATCTGATTGAGGGATTGCGCGATCAGGAAGCTCTTCAGCCCATAGCCGGCCATGAAAGCGAGGGCGGATTCGAAGAAATCTAGCCGTCCGAGCGCCGGAAACTCGTCAAGCATCAGAAGCAAGCGGTGACGATCGGTCCCGGCATGCAAATCCTCGGTCAGGCGGCGGCCGACCTGGTTGAGGATGAGACGGATCAGCGGCTTGGTGCGACTGATGTCGGAGGGCGGCACGACGAGATAGAGCGTTGCTGGACGGGTGTCGGTGACCAGATCGGCGATGCGCCAGCCGCATGCGCGGGTCACCTCGGCCACGACCGGATCGCGATAGAGCCCAAGAAAGGACATCGCCGTCGAGAGCACGCCGGAGCGTTCGTTGTCGGACTTGTTCAGCAACTCACGCGCCGCGCTGGCGATGACCGGGTGCGGACCGCCCTGCCCCAGATGCGGCGTGGTCATCATCGCCAACAGGGTTGATTCAATCGGCCGCTTCTGATCGGACAGGAATGCCGCCACGCCGGCCAGTGTCTTTTCCGGCCCGGCATAGAGCACATGCAGGATCGCGCCGACCAGAAGCGCGTGGCTCGTCTTTTCCCAATGATTGCGCCGTTCAAGCGAACCTTCGGGATCGACCAGGATGTCGGCGATGTTTTGCACGTCGCGGACCTCCCATTCACCGCGACGGACCTCGAGCAATGGGTTGTAAGCGTCGGATCTGGAATTGGTCGGATCAAAAAGCAGCACACGGCCGTGGCGGGCGCGGAAACCGGCGGTCAGGCCCCAGTTCTCGCCCTTGATGTCATGGACGATCGCCGAGCCAGACCAGGTGAGCAGCGAGGGCACGACAAGGCCGACCCCCTTTCCCGAACGCGTCGGCGCAAAGCAAAGCACATGCTCTGGCCCATCGTGGCGCAGGTAGTGAGACCCATACCGCCCCAGCACCACGCCGTCCGGGGCGAGCAGGCCTGCCGCCTGCGCCTCGCTCTTTCCGGCCCAGCGGGCGGAGCCGTAAGTCTCGACATTCGTCGCCTCGCGGGCACGCCACAGCGACATCCCGATCGCCACGGCGATAGCGATGAAGCCACCAGACGCGGCAATGAGACCACCGCTCAGGAAGATGGCAGGCGCGTAGGCTCCGTAGAAATACCACCACCAGAAGATGGCAGGCGGATAATAGACTGGCATGCCGCCGATCACGAACCACGGCGTTCCCAACCCCACTTGGTAGCCTAGTTGCCACGCCGACCATTGTGTCGATCCCCAGGTCGTGAAGAGCACGACCAGGAAGACAGCGAGGATCTGCCCCCAAAGGACTTTCGTTCCCGACACTCGTTTCTCCTTATGCCGGCACTTCAACGAGGTTGCGGTGAGATTCAACCGCCGCCTCGCGCCGATGGCGCTGCGGCGCACTGCCGGCAAGGAAAACAAGCGATCGGCGGCCACGATCCCGGCGCAATGTCGCGGGATGGCGAACGTCGTCAAGGGCAGCCCAAGGCAAGCCTTTTGCCTAGGATCCCAAAAGCGCGTCGCGCAGGCCGGCCTATGCCGCAGCCGGTGGCGGCGTCGCGGGCCGGGCAGCGGGCAGACTTCCCAGCTGCAGAGCCAGCTCGCCCTGGTCAGCGCGGCCTTGGCGATCGGTGGTCTCGCCTATGGCTAGCATGCCCGCCGCAAGGCGGCGCGCGTGGCGTCGCGTCGGGTTTTTGCTTCCCTATACGAGCCCGCATCGTTCCCCTCGGTGCGGGGCTCGTTATCAGCGCAACCTGGTTGCGGTAAGTGACCTGGCTGACGAGCTGACGAGGCGGGAAGACATCCCAGCCATCGGGGATCAACGAAGAAATCGACAGCGTTTTCGAGTTGATTTTCGAAGCGATGGAGCATCGGGAAGGCAGCTTCACGTAGCAAAATGGAACACTTTACACGCCGATGAGTTATCTGTGCAGCGGTCGGTCCCCAGGGATGTTAGCCGCCGGACTGGGAAAATCGCAGGAAGCCCGTCGCTTACGCTTATTAGCTGCGACGGGCTTTTCATTAGCGACACCTAAAATTTGTTAATGTGGGTGAGTCACAACTAGCGCATAGTGTCGCTCTGCCCCGCACTTCAACCGGGGTAAGAGCCCGGCCTGTCTGCCCGAAGTCCCCCCGACTCCCCCCCGCAGGCCGGGCACCGCTGTCGCGAACGCGAACCCTTCTGAATTATGCCCAGAAATGGTCGGCGATTACGGGGTTCGTGTTAACCACCGGGTCCCTATGTTGTACGCCGGTTCCTGTTGGCAAGGACGCCGGATGCGCCGAAAAGACAAGAGCGATGAGGTTTCGATCTATGACCTTGACGCTTTGCGCGCGGCATTCCGTCAGTCGATTAGGGACAACGGCGGGGAAGCTTCCGGGTGGTCCGATCAGGCCGAACAGTTCCTCAGTAGTGTTACCAAGGAGGGCTTTCGCAACCCCGCGAGTCCTTCGCGGCGAAGAGAAGATCCTCGGCCCCCGTTGACGAATGGGAACAACGTCGCTGCGTGGTGGCAATCGGTACTGAAGTCCTTGCGAAACAGAGGCCAAGCCGAACAGGGAAAATAGAGCTGGTTGCTCAAAGACACCGATAGCCCGCTGCAAGTGTGCCACCTCACCGCAGCGGGCTAGGGATAGCCGGCGTTATCTAGTCGGGAGCCGCGCCGGCTTATGCGAAGCGATATATGCAATTTATCTAAATTACTGCGCGACTGACATGGTGTGATCGCGGAAGGCGACGGGGCTGGCCGGTGCGCACCGGGGTTTTTCTTGGGGAATGTGCTGCACCGGCCACTGCGGGGTTGGTTAGGTGGCAACCAGTTTCCTCCCGCTCACGCAATCTAGACGCGTATTAGCAATCACTCAATTAGTCTGAATGCCCGCAGGTATCTAGGCCTAAAGGCTCAATTCACTTCGACTGCCGTGTCCACACCGCAAGCCGGTACATCACTGTTGCCGCACAACTACAGCGCCGCCGATCGCTGTTCGGTTATGACACCTAGTTGCGTGGGTTTCTGGGTCTGCCGGACCATCCGGGAAAGGGGTGCACGGCAGGTTGAGGGAGATAGCCGTCGATTTCGGTCGGCGGGCTTGTCATTTCAGGACTTGATGCTAGGGGCGGGCGGCTTCGTGCTGTCAAACGACAATCGCTCCACCGTAGCAACAATCGCGACTGACAGTGCCTCGGCCTCGTCGAGTAGCGTCGGGCCATAATGCCCGTTCACCTGCTCCTCGCTCATAAGCACGCCGGGCGGGCAATGCTCCTCGATCGTCGCCCGGATCATGCGAAGCGCTGCCCGGCATTCATGGTCATTCTTCATAACCAAATAAACATTCAATTTTGCTAAAATGTTCCGGAACAAGGCAGCGGCCTGTGCCTTGAATCGTGTTGGGGTTGTGCGTTGCGTCTCACTTTCATCAAGCCGATGGAGCCCGAGCTGGTCGACCAGCCTCCGAAGGGGGATGGCTGGTCACATGAGGTGAAATTCGACGGCTACAGAACCCAGCTTATCAAGGACGAGGACGGCATCCGGCTCTACACGAAGACCGGGATCGACTGGACGAGCAAGTACCGGCCGATCGCGGCGGAAGCGGCAAAGCTCAAGGCCGAGAGCTTCATCATCGAAGGCGAGATGATCGTCACGAATGATGCCGGCCTGTCCGATTTCCATTCGCTGCGCTCGGCAATCACGAGGCGGCCACAGGACCTCTACCTGGTGGCTTTCGATCTCTTGCACCTTAATGGGCACGACCTGCGCGACATGCCGCTCCAGGACCGCAGGGAAGTCTTACAAGCGCTTGTTCCGGTCGGCGGGCATATCCAGTTCAGCGAGGCCCTGCCAGGCACTGGCGACGCCGTCTACCACCTTGCTTGCGAAGCGAACCTGGAAGGCATCGTTTCGAAGCGGCTGGACAGCGTCTACCGCTGCGGCTCGACCATGAACTGGCGGAAGATCAAGTGCTACATCGAGAAGGAAATGGACATCATTGGCGTGCAGCGAGAGCACGGCAAGCCGGCCATGGTATTGATGGCCGACAAGGGCCGCTACATGGGCGGCGCCTTCGTCACCTTCAAAGCAGAAAAACGACAGGATCTATGGAATCGTGTTCAACGCAAGACCGGCGCGCCACCGCCGAAGGGCCTTGCCAAGCAAAAGGCCGAATGGCTGAAACCCGGCTTGGTCGGCCGCGTCAAGTTCCTTAAGGGCGAGGAGGCGCTGCGTCACGCCTCGCTGAAGGATTTTCGGGAGGATTGAGGCAGTCGCAATGCCACGCCCCATGACGACCCACCTCGTTCTACCGCCAAATAGGCGACGGGATTTTTCGTTAAAGCAGCCAGTCGGTCACGAAAGCGGGAATGTGCGAGCCATGGTCTGCTAGAGCGGTGCTCGCGTTTTCCGGCAACGAAACGTCCGCATGTGGAGCGAAATGATCGCCGGCAGAGGCGGTCTCAAGATCGGCGCCAAAGATGGCTGGTGGAAGGTGGCCGGCGGCTTGATCGGGAAGCTTGCTTAGCACGTCGTTTGGCATCGGGAATGAGGTTGGTTTACCTGACATCGATTATCCTCCACACGACACCCCCGCGACTAACTTTAGGTTCAACTAATATTAAAATGCAAGATTGCTTTTATCGGAATCGGAACCTCACTGGGCCCGCGTATCCGCGGGGACATCCTAAGGCGGGCTCTTGATAACTGTGAAGTAGACCATCGCAGGCTGCGCAATGAGACTGAAGTCCTCATTGCGGCACAACCGCTTATAGAAGAACATTGGTTCACCGCCGATGGTTGAAACCACTTCTCCTCGGGGATAGATGTCGGCGGAAAGCGCGGCTCGCAAATCCTGTGTCACCTCGATCGGCGAGCCGGGTTGTGGGGGTGGGGCATGCCGCGATTTTTCTTCGACCTCGGCCATGGCGGGGATACCTACCACGATAAGCAAGGAACCAGCCTGCACGACCTCTGGCTGGCCAGACAAACAGCCATCGCGATGGCCGATAGATTGGCGGGAGAAGCCAAAGGCCACGATGTCGTCTGCACCGTCCGCGATATCAACGGCAGGCAGGTTATCCAGATCACGAAGCAAGCGTGACGGGGAGCCGAAGAGTCGCAACGTCACGGCCGGATGAAAAAGCCCCAGCGCTAGGGGTTCTGGCGCCGGGGCTTAGTTTGGCCACGTACTACAGGGTGCATGTCCACTTATTAGCTTGCGCTAATCTCGTTAACGCTGGGTGAAGCGGTGTCCCTGAGCCATTGCCGATAAGCGACTTTGCGCAGCCTGGGAACTCTTAACAATTGAGGGCGCGCTTCGCCGCTTTGTGAGCGCATGATCACTTTCTTGGCCCACGTGCCGGGCCGAGACTCCACTTCACCCCCTGGCTCCGGCCGGCGGACTTTTTGTTGGACAAATAGCCGCGAACCACGCCGCCAACCCTGCCCTGCGGCGGTTGCCGCGCAACAAAAAGCCCCGGACAAATCTGAACTGACCCCATAAAGTTGGACGGTTCATTGAGCTGGGTAGGTTTAAGGGCTGGGTCCTGTATTGCACAGGGCTCAGCCCTTTCAGTTTCAATTTGATGCGGCGGTGGTTGTAATAGTCGATGTA